>JAUIME010000904.1 GCA_030433195.1 bacterium | reverse complement strand
GTTGCCCGGCCAGGGATACCGTGCCAAGCGCTCGGCCGCGGCCTCCGAGAAGTCCTCGATGTAGCCTTCGTGCTCGCGATTGAACCGATCGAGGAAGTGGCGAGCGAGGCGCGGGATGTCTTCGGGACGCTCGCGAAGCGGCGGCAGCTCGATCGGGAGCACCGAGATCCGGTAGAACAGGTCTTCGCGGAACTGGCCGCGCTGGATCGCCTCTTCGAGATTGCGGTTCGTCGACGTCAAGACCCGTGTATCGAACTCGATGTCCTTGACGCCCTGGACCCGCCGGAAACTGCGCTCCTGGAGGACGCGCAGCAGCTTCGCTTGGAGCGAAATCGGCATCTCGCCGATCTCGTCGAGCAGTACCGTGCCGCCCCGAGCGACCTCGAACAAGCCGGGCTTGCCCTCTTTCAGCGCGCCCGTAAAGGCCCCGCGTTCGTAGCCGAAGAGCTCGGCTTCGAGAAGACTCTCCGAGATGGCCGCGCAGTTCAACGCGACGAACGGGCGCTTCGCTCGATCGCTGCCATCGTGGATCGCGCGAGCCACGAGCTCCTTACCCGTTCCGCTTTCGCCGCGGATGAGAACCGTCGTGCTCGGGGTTCTCGCGACGCGATCGACGAGTCGCAGCACCTTCCGGAATACGGGACTCTCGCCGATGAGCGGATCCTCGGCGGGCGGCAGGTCGGAGGGTTCGTGAGCCGGCTTCGTCGCCGCACGAGACGAACGGCGTACCCCGAGGGCGCGCTCGGCGATCCGCGCGATCTGCGGCAGGCGAAACGGCTTCTCGACGTAGTCGTGCGCCCCGAGACGCATGGCCGAGACCGCGGTCTCGATCGTCGCGTAGCCCGTGATCATCACGACCGGCAGAGTCGGATCGAGACTACGGATCCGCCCCAGGAGCTCGATTCCGCCTTCGCGGGGAAGTCGAATGTCGAGGAAGACGAGATCGGGCAAGCGCTCGGCCAACGCCCCCATCGCGGACTGGACGCACTCGGCCGACCGGACGCGGTAGTCCTTCGACGTGAAGGCGCATCGGATCGCCTCGTGGATTCCCGGCTCGTCGTCGACGACCAGGATTTCGACGTTGTCTCGCATGGCGTTCGCCCTGTGGAAGTCGCGGATCGAATCGGCCGACGCGCGGGATCCGCGCACCTGCCGCCACGACTATCGAAGCGCAGCCACGATCGCCTTTAGCCTCTTGGGTCGAGGGCTCCGATCCGCGAGTGTTCCGAAGCGGGTCGGCACCTCGTCGGAAAGCGCTCGCCTCGGACTCACCGCGCGCCCTTCCCATCCCCCGATTCAACCTCGCCGGCCCCTCGGTTCGATAGATCTGGAAGTCGAGCGGCCCGGACTCCGTCCGCGCTCGCGACGAAACCGTCTCACGGAGTCGCCCCCGACGTTGCCCGAAGAACCGCAGGAGGTCGAAGATGAGGGAGCCTACCCTCTCGCTTTGCATGATCGTCCGGAACGAGGAAGCGTGTCTCGACGCATGCCTCGCGTCCGCCGCGCCCGCCGTCGACGAGATCGTCGTCGTCGACACGGGCTCGACCGACGGAACTCTGGCGATCGCCGAGAAGCACGGGGCGAAGATCGTCCATCACGCTTGGGCCGACGATTTCTCCGACGCGCGCAACGTGTCGCTCGAACATGCCACGAGTGACTGGATCCTCGTGCTCGACGCGGACGAGACCCTCGACGCCGCCGGCGTCGAGCGCATCCGCGAAGCGATCCGCGATCCTCGGATCGCGTCGTATCAGCTCCCGATCGTCAATCTCTACAACGACGAACAAGCGGTCGTGAGCCTCATCACACGGATGTTCCGCAACGACCCGTCGATTCGCTTTCGCAACGTCATCCACGAGCAAGTGACCGATTCCCTGGCTGTATACAGTCGCGAGCACGGACTCGACTTC
>JAUIME010000903.1 GCA_030433195.1 bacterium | reverse complement strand
CCCGGTCGAAGCCCACGCACACCTGCCGGGCGATCTCTACGCCATACCGTCCGAGCACGCCAACTTCGGCTTCTTCACGCGGTGGCACGAACTCATGAGGGCCGCGCCGTGAACGTCGTCGACTTCGAACAGTTGCTCTACCGCGAAGCGCGCCTCCTCGATCGCACCGAGTACGAGGCGTGGCTGGAGCTCCTCTCCGATCGCCTGCATTACTTCGCGCCGGTGCGATCGAACGTCGCGGACGAAGACCTCGATCGCGCCCGACTCCTCGCGCTGTTCGATGATCGCAAGGCCGACCTCGTCACGCGCATCAAGCGCATCCGCACCGGCCACGCGCACGCCGAACAACCGCCGACCCGCGTTCGCCGCCTGATCTCGAACGTGTTGCTGCTCGAGCAGTCGGACGAGGAGGCGCAAATCGCCTCGTCGTTCCTCGCGACGGTCAGTCGTTGGGAGCAACCCGCGCGCGTCGTGTCGGGCGGGCGCGAGGATCGCTGGGCGCTCGAGGACGGCGCGTGGCGATTGCGCGAGCGCCGCATCGTGTTCGATCTATCCACCACCGCGAACCTCAGCTTCTTGATCTGAGGTCGGGCGCGAGGGAGGTTCCGCCGCGTGAGTATCGTCGACAAGATTCGCCAGCGCTTCGAGGGCAAGAGCGCCAAAGAGGGCGCGAAGGCCGTCCTCAAGGACGCGGCGTCGCGCGTGGTCGACGCGAACCGCGAGGTCCTGATCCTGAAGCTCGACCTGGCGAACCCGAAGGCGCACCGGAAGCCCAAGGAGATCGAGCGCTACGACTTCGACATCCAGCCGTTCGAGCCGAAGCACTTCGACCCGATCGCGAAGATGTTGCAGGCCAGCGAGCCCTCGCGCATCGACCAGATCCGCATGCGCATCGACGACGGCACGCCGGGCTTCGTCACGTTCGAGGGCGGCGAAGTCGTCGCGTACGTCTTCTACGAGGCGAACGTCCCGGGTCGGGCGCCCTACCCCGACTTGGAGTGGCTCGGGATCGAGCTGTGTGACAAAGAAGTCTACAGTTTCGACTCGTTCATCCCGCCCGCGCTGCGCGGTCGTGGGATCCCGATGTTCCGCGCGACCTACCAAGCGCTGCACGAAGCAGGCTTCTCGCACGCGTACGGGTACGTTTGGGCGTGGGACACCGCGCCGCTGTGGTCGTACCGCGTGACGGGTTGGGAAGAGGTCCGGCGATTCACCGAGCACCGCATCGCGGGGCGCTTCGCGATCGTCGACGGCGTGTTGTACGAGCTCGAGCGATTCAAGCGACGCCGCATCTTGAAGATCCCGTTCGGGGAACGGCTCCACGAATTCGGGCCGACTACTTGATCGCGGGCCGGAATCATCGCCTCATGTCGGCTAGATGAAGTACGACATGGTCCTGCTCCACGCCCCGAGCGTCTACGACTTCCGCGGGCGTGACGACATCCTGTTCGCGTATCTCAACACCTCGGCCACGGTTCACGTGAGCTCGGCGTTCGAGATGCCGCCGGTGGGGATCATCTCGATCAAGCAGCACATGGAGAAGTGCGGGCTCAACGTCGAGTACTTCAACATCGCGTCGCGAATGCTCAAGGACCCCGAGTTCGACGTCGACGACTTCTTCAAGCGGTTCGACGCGGACTACGTCGGCATCGACCTGCACTGGCTCGCGCACGCGCACGGCGCCATCGAGCTCGCGCGCCTGTACAAGCAGTACCACCCGAAGACGAAGGTGATGATCGGCGGCATCGCGTCGAGCTACTACTTCCGCGATCTGATGGAGTACGACTGCGTCGACTACGTCGTCCGCGGTTACGACACGCTCTATCCGATTCAGTGCCTCGTCGAAGCGAAGAACGAACCGGCGAAGCTGAAGGACGTCCCGAACCTCTGCTGGAAGGTCGGCGACGAAACC
>JAUIME010000120.1 GCA_030433195.1 bacterium | reverse complement strand
AGCGGAGGGGGTTCGAAGGGCTCGCTACGGCAGATCAGCGGGGCGCCTGTGGAGGGTCGCGAGGTGGGTTGTCGTCGCGAAATGTCGCGCCAACTAACCATTCCGTTGCTTTTCTTCGGCTTATCCGGTACACAGTAAAGCCTCACTTGGAGACAGTGCTCGATGCCCCTGGCCCGGACCCTCGAACCGCGCCACCCCAAGCATTTCGCGAGCAACGGGTTAGAGCGGATCGCCGCAACACGCGATCTTTTGCCCGGGCTTTGGGTACGACGATTGCGCAAATCATTAATATTCGGGGGCGGAATACCGATGATCGTTCTGAGGTCCGATCGGGTGATTTCGCCTTCGCCCGATGGCCCGAAGACACTCCGGTGCCGCGCCGAAACGCAGCCTCGGATGCTCACATCGCTCTAGCCGCTCCGCACTCGACCGGATTTCGCGACACCTGATCCACCCGAGCTTCGCGAAGCCAAAAGCGATGCGATAGAATTGTGCCCACGAAGCTGGCGAACCGCCCCGTCCGCCCTCCACTGCTCCGGAGACGACGGGATCTCGCCACGAGCTACGCCGCTGGTTCCCTCGGAAAGGATCGGTCCCATGACTCGCCTTCTGTCCGCGATCGCCATCGTTTTGGCGTTCGTCGTCGCCACCCCGTCTCTCGCCGCCCCGTCTTTCGCCATCGATGGTGAACTCGAAAGCGTGGCCGAGAAGAAGAAGGTGACGGTGGACAAGGAGAAGGTGTATCTGGGCTCGCCGTCCAACTTCCGCAAGGCGGCCGTGGTCGACCTCGGCAAGATCTTCAAGGAGACCGAGGCCTACAAGGAAATCCAGCGCGAGAAGCTCACGAAGGGCGATCCGAAGTACCGCCTGCTGATCGTGCAAGCGAACAAGACCGCGAAGAAGGCCATGGCCAAGCTTCGCGACGAGCAGGGCTACGACCTCATCGTCGAAACGGGACACCTCGAGATCGAGGGCGAAGACGTCCCGGACATCACCTCCGAGGTGATCGAGGCGTTGAGCAGCTGAAGCAGTCGCTGAAGCAGTCGATTGGCGGCCCGCATCGACAGGTGAGCGGGATGCCGACGAACGGATCGGACCCTGTCCGATCGAAAGGGGCGCTCCACATGCAGGACGGCGGGCGGTATCGGGAACGGGTCTTCGCAGCATCCATCATCAGCGTCTCAATCTTCCTCGCCCTGCTCTCCTCGGGCTGCACCTCTCAGCGCGTGATCGAGCCCGACAACCGTCCGGTCCGCATCGAGACCGAGAGCCCGCAGACGTTCGCGCGTCAGGACTTCCCCGAGGATCTCGGCCTCGACCTCATCGACGACGACATCCCCTACGAAGGTCTCGTCCTCGAGGACGCCGCCGGCAACCTCCGCAAGTTCTATTACCTTCGCCCCGGCCGCTACGCGGCGATCAGCTCGCTGATCACCGAGATCACGGGCGTCCCCGCCGACCGCCTTCAGTACAAGAAGGAGTGGGGCGAGGCCGGTCCGGGATCGCCGGGCTACGAGCTCATGCTCGTGAAGGGAACCGAAGAAGAGTTCTCCGAGATCGACGCGTTCCTCGAGCACGTCGAGGCGCAGACGCCGATGATCGAGATCGAGGCGCAGATCGTCGAGCTCCTCAACACCGACGACTTCCAGTTCGGGATCCAGACGGTCATCAGCGAGATCGCCGACAACGGCGGCTTCAACGACGAAACGTTGTTCGACGAGATCACCGGCATCTTCGACACGAGTTCGTTCCAGCAGGCGCAGCTCGTCGGCTCGGACTTCCAGGGGTTCCTCATGAACCTCGGGACCCTTCACGACGAGTTCCGCTACGACATCCTGATCCAAGCGCTCGCGTCGAAGCGACTCGCGAAGATCCTCTCGGCGCCGAAGATCACGGTCATCGCCGGTTTCCCGGCCGAGATCACGATCGGGGACGAAGTGCCGATCCAGACGTTCAAGACGGTCGCGGGCACCGCGATCATCGACGTCTCGTTCAAGCAGGCCGCTGTCTCGCTGACCGTCACGCCGCAAATCGTCGGCAACGACACCGTGCGCATGGACATCAAGCCCGAAGTGTCGCGGATCACGGGCTTCACCGATCCGGGGCCGCGCGGCCTCAGCAACCCGATCATCTCGACGCGTAACGCGAAGACGACCGTCAACGTGCGCGACGGCTACACCTACGTGATCGGCGGCCTCATCGGCAACACCGAGATCAAAGAAGAGCGCAAGACGCCGCTGCTCGGCGACATCCCGATCTTGCGGCATCTGTTCCGCACCACGAGCACGACGACGACCGACACCAACCTGCTCTTCATCATCAAGCCGAAGATCATCCGGCCGGTGTACTACGGCGCCGTCAGCGACCGCATCTTCGAGCCGGATATCCCGCTCGACGACGAAGACCTCGACGAATAGGGCCCGGTTTTGACGCCCGTCGAGGCGAGTTGCTATCTTCCTCGCCCCGTCGTAAACCGCCTTTTCCCGTCGACTTCGACCCGATCCGAGACTCCTCATGACCCAGCGGCCCGCGATCCGTCGGCTCGAACATCTGCTGCCGCGCGTGGTCACGCCGGGCCAATACCTGGGCGGCGAATGGAACTCGTGCGCGCCGAAGTCCGACCGCGACGCGGTGCGCACGTCGATCGCGATCGGCATGACGGTCCCCTACGCCCGCGGGATCGACGACCCGACGATGCAGGCGGTGTACGCGATCGCGAACCGCCGCGCCGACGCCGAAGCCGAGCGCGTGTTCGTGCCGCTCGGCGACATGGAAGCCGCGATGCGCGCCGAGTCGATTCCGCTCGCGACGCTCGAGTCGGGGCGCCCCGTGACCGAGTTCGATCAGCTCGTGATCCCGATCGGCGGGCCCGTGGGGATTCCGATCTCCGGCAACGGGCCGACCGAAGGGCCGAGCCCGATCGATTGGCCGGGTATCGTGCGGCTCTTGCGCATCGCGGGGATTCCCGTACGCGCGGTCGACCGTGACGACGCGGCGCCGCTCGTGATCGGCGTCGGCCCCGGTGCGCGCACGCCCGAGCCGCTCGCGGCGTTCTTCGATCTGTTCCTGCCGGGCGAGCTCGACGAAGAGCTCGACCTGTGGCTCGACGTCGCCGCCGACACGCCCGCGGGGGCTTCGCGCGCGGACCGCATCGCGGCGTTCGCGGCCGCGCTCCCGAGCGCCTACGCCCCGACGGAATGGACCCCGCGCGAAGATCCGCGCGACGGCGTGCGTCCGGTCGACGGCACGCACCGCGTCGTCGCGATGCCGTGGGTCGCCGATCTCGACCGCGCGCCGGTCGCCACGGCGCCGGTCCTCGGCTTCGTGCAGAGCGCGAACCCCGCCGTGCGCGTCGAGATCCTGCGCGGCATGGCCGACGACGATGCCGGAAACCTCGCGCCCGAACGCCGCGCCCCGCTGCGTCGACGTGACGCCGCGGCCGCCGCGCGCCTCGTCGACCGCATCCACGACGCGACGGGCTTCGAACGCATCTGGCTCGCGGGCGACGATCCGGGCCGCCATCCGCGTCTCGTTTCGATCCTCGAAGCGATCCACGAGAACCACGAGGCGCGCTGCACGGCGGTGTCGCTCGATCCGCTGCCCGTGACCGCGTCGACCCGCGCGGTGATCGGCGCGCTCGGACGCTTCGAGCGCGGCGCGCTCACGCTCGACCTCGTCGCTGGCTCCGAGCGGCTTCGCGACGCACTCGGGCACCCCGTGATCAACAAGGACATCCACGATCTCGTCGCCGAAGCGGGGCGCGTCGGCCTCGCGCGCCTCGATCTGCGATTCCGCATCGGTGTGCCCGGCGAGACGACATCCGACCTCGACGCGCTCGCGGGACTCGTTCGCGAATGCGTCGCGATCGCGCGCCGACCGGATCCGTCCGTACGGCTTCACGCCGAGGTCCGCGCCTTCGCGCCGCTGCCGTTCTCTCCCGACGAGGACGCGCCGATGAAAACCCTCGACGAGCTGCGCGCGGCGATCGAACACGTCCGCGCCGCGGCCGGCGCCGACGCCTCGAAGATCACGTTCGAGAATCCCGAGGCCGCCCTCCTCCGAACCGCGCTCTCCCGAGGTAACCGTCGCCTTGCGGATCTCATCGAAGGCGCATCGCGCGCCGGCGCGACCGGATCGATCGACGACGAGTCGACGAACGCCGCGTGGCACAAGGCACTCGCGTCGTTCGGCGCGACGCTCGACGAGCTCGTCGCCGAGACGCTCGGCGCACGCTCGTCGACGCCTTGGTCGCATCTCGCGTGGGCCTCGGGTCACGTACCCGTTGCGCCCTCCCCTTCCGCGGGAAGCGCCGACGACGCGGACCCGAACGCCGGGCATCCGGCGCACGCGAACGCCGCGAGCGAAACGTCGGGCCCCCTGTCGCGCGATGCCGCGAGCGATCCGGAGAGCGATGCCGCGAGCGAGTCGCTGAGCGAATCGTCCGCGTGACCGCACCTCCCGCCTGAAGGCGCCCGACCCCGAAACCGAACGACCGACCGAAACGAACGACCGACTCCGACCCGACAAAGGACGAACGCGAACGCCACGATGCGCGAATTCGGAACGATCCTCGATCTCGTGAAGCGCCATCGCGTCGCGTTCCTGATCGGCCCGATCTTCGTCCTCCTCACGAACGGGTTGCGCATCGTCGCGCCCGAGCTCGTGCAGTTCGCGATCGACTTCATCGGCGCGGAAGGCGAAGAGCCGAGCTTGGCCGGCCGCGCCGTGCTCGGGATGGCCGACACGTTCGGGATCACGCACGAGAGCGCCACGATCATCACGCTCACCGCCGCGACGATCCTCGTCGCCGCGCTGTGCCAGGGCGTGTTCCAATTCTTCATGCGCTACGTGATGATCGGCGCGTCGCGGCGCGTCGAGTTCGACCTGCGTCAGCGCGTGTTCGATCACCTACAGACGTTGCCGCCGTCGGCCTTCGAGTCGATGCGCATCGGCGACGTCATGACGCGCTCGACGAGCGACATCGAGTCGATCCGCATGTGCGTCGGCCCCGCGATCATGTACCTCACGAACACGCTGACGATCCTTCCGCTGTGCCTCGTGATGATGTTCCTGAAGAACCCGACGCTCGCGCTCTTCGCGATGATCCCGCTCGCGCTGCTGACGCTGGCGATCCGGCTCATCATGCCGCGCATGTACAAGCACTCGCGCGAGGTGCAGGAGCAGATGTCCGCGATCTCGACGCATGCGCAGGAGAACTTCTCGGGCGTGCGCGTCGTGAAGGCGTTCCACCGCGAGCAGTACGAGATCGACGGCTTTCGCAAGCTGAACGGCGAGTACGTGCGCGCGAACCTGCGGCTCGCGTGGTCGCGCGGGCTCGTGAACGGCGTCATCAACGTTTGCGCGGGAGCCGGCGTCGCGCTCGTCTTGTGGCTCGGCGGACGCGACATCGTGCGCGGCGACTTCACGCTCGGGAAGTTCATCGCGTTCAATCAGTACCAGCTCATGCTCCTGTGGCCGATGATCGCGATGGGCTGGGTGCTGTCGCTGCTGCAACGCGGCGTCGCGTCGATGGAGCGCATCAACGAGATCCTCGCGATCGAGCCCGCGATCCGCAACGAATCGAGCGCGTCGAGCGAACCGATCCGCGGCGCGATCGAGTTCCGCGGCTTCTCGTTCTCGTACGGGGAAACACCGCTCCTGCAGAACATCGACCTCTCGATCCCGGCCGGACACACCGTCGCGATCGTCGGGCGCACGGGATCGGGCAAGAGCACGCTCGTCTCGGTCCTCCCACGCCTTCTCGAGGTGCCGCGGCATCGCGTGTTCATCGACGGCCGCGAGATCCACGACATCCCGCTCGAGCAGCTTCGTTCGAGCATCGGCATGGTGCCGCAGGACACGTTCCTGTTCTCGGACACCGTGCGCAACAACATCGCGTTCGGCCGGCCCGACGCGACCGACGACGAGGTGCGCGAGGCCGCGCGTATCGCCGGCATCGACGACGCGATCGACGAACTGCCGAACGGCTACGAGCAGATGATCGGCGAGCGCGGCGTGAACTTGTCGGGCGGGCAGAAGCAGCGCCTCGCGATCGCGCGCGCCATCGTGAAGGATCCGGCGATCCTCATCCTCGACGATTGCCTTTCGGCCGTCGACACCGAAACCGAGGAGCGCATCCTCGCGGGCCTACGCCCGAAAATGCGCGGGCGTACGTGCGTCGTCGTCGCGCACCGCGTGTCGACGATCAAGGACGCCGACCGCATCGTCGTCATCGACGAAGGCACGATCGTCGAGGAAGGTTCGCACGACGAGCTCGTCGCCGCGAACGGGATCTACGCCGAGATCGAGCGGCGCCAGAAGCTCGAAGACGAGCTGGAGCGATTCGGATGAGCGACGCCGAACGCCACGACCCCGACGCGCCCGAGGACGAAGTTCTCGGCAAAGCGTTCGACAGCGTCCTGATCGGACGGCTGCTGCGCTACGTGCGCCCGCACATCCGGTTGTTCGTCGCGACGGTCGTTACCGTCGTCTCGATCTCGGCGCTCAGCCTCCTCGGGCCGTACCTCGTACGACTCGCGATCGACGGACCGATCCAGGGCGCGATCGACGGAACCATGAGCGCGTCGCAGGCCCACGGCGAGCTGCTGTGGATCGTCGCGATCTACGCCATCGTGCTCCTCGTCGAGCTCGGCGGCGAGCTGCTCGGTGTCGTGCTCACGAACCAGACGGGGCAGCGCATCATCCGCGGCCTTCGCGAACAGTTGTTCGGACACGTCCAGAAGATGGGCCTTCGGTACTTCGATCGACATCCGGTCGGGCGGCTCGTCACGCGCGTCACCTCCGACGTCGAAGCGCTCAACGAGCTGTTCACGTCGGGTCTCGCGATGGTGTTCCAAGACGTGTTCGTGATCCTCTTCATCACGATCGTCCTGTTCATCCTCGACGTCGAACTCGCGCTCACGGCGTTCGTCGTGGTGCCGCTGCTCCTCGTGGTCTCCGAAGTCTTCAAGCGCCGCTCGCGCTCGGCGTATCGCGACGTCCGCGCGCGCCTCTCGCGCATGAACTCGAACCTGCAAGAGGTGCTGAGCGGCATGCGCGTCGTGCAGCTCTTCACGCAAGAGCGCCGCATGTCGAACCGATTCAAGGATGCCAATCGCGACTTCCAACGCGCCAACCTCGACACGGTATTCAACTACGCGCTGTTCTTCCCCGCGGTCGAGATCCTCATGGCGGCGGGGCTCGCGGGCATCATCTGGATCGGCGGCCGCTCGATCCTGCTCGCGACGCCGGGCGAAGAGACGCTCACCTACGGGATCCTCGTCCAGTTCATCATGTATCTGCGACGCCTGTTCGAGCCGATCCGCCAACTCAGCGAGAAGTACAACATCCTGCAGGCCGCGATGGCCGCCGCCGAGCGCGTGTTCAAGGTGCTCGACACCAAGGTCGAGGTTCCCGAGCCCGAGTCCCCCGTCGCGCTGCCGCCGCGCATCCGCGGCGCGATCGAGTTCGACGAGGTGACGTTCGCCTATCGCGAAGGCGAGCCCGTGATCCACGACCTCGGCTTCACGATCGAGCCCGGCGAGCGCGTCGCGGTCGTCGGCGCGACGGGCGCCGGCAAGAGCACCGTGCTGAACCTGCTCCTGCGCTTCTACGACGTCGACAAGGGCACCGTCCGCGTCGACGGCCACGACGTCCGAAGCCTCGCACTCCCCGACCTACGCCGGCGCGTCGGCATCGTGCTCCAAGACGTGTTCCTGTTCTCGCGCAGCATCGAGGACAACCTGCGCCTCGGCAACCCCGACATCACGCGCGAACGCATCGAGCGCGCCGCCGGAACCGTCAACGCCGCCCGCTTCATCGAACGCATGGACAACGGCTACGAAAGCCAACTACGCGAGCGCGGCGCCAACCTCTCCGTCGGCGAACGTCAACTCCTCGCCTTCGCCCGCGCCCTCGCCTGGGATCCGGAGATCCTCATCCTCGACGAAGCCACCTCGAGCGTCGACACCGAAACCGAAGGCATGATCCAAGACGCTCTGCACAAGCTCATGCAGAACCGCACCTCGATCATCATCGCCCACCGTCTCTCCACGATCCGCGAAGTCGACCGCATCCTCGTCTTCCACAAGGGCCGCATCCGCGAACAGGGAACCCACGAGCAACTGCTGGCCGAACGCGGGATCTACCACAAGCTGGTGCAGCTTCAGTATCGGGGGACGTGAGCCGAGCTAGCTGCGTTCGTCCAATCGGTCGAGAACGTAGGCTCCCGTCTTCGTGTACTGCATGGCGTACTGATCGGCGAACTCCTCGACCTGCCGGACGTTCGCCTTCGACCACGTGCGGCTGAATCGGTCGACGTGATGGCCGACTTCGTGAAAGAGGACGTGTACGAAGAACCGACGCAGGTCGGCCTCGGAGAACTCGGCGTACCACCATCCGCGCTCACGGAACGGCGGGGCCCCGAAGCGCTTGTACTCGTTGGCGATCCTGCCGATCGGCCGTTTCCGGCCGAAGCATATGCGTCGATCGACACGCCACGGGTACATGACGATCAACCGGACGCCACTGCCGCAGATGAACTCCGCGAGAGGTACCCCTCGGCGGCGATCGGCTCCCGAAGGCCGCCGCATCCAAAGGTGCGTCAGCGCTTCGTAGTCACGCTCCGGCAGCGCTTGGATCGCCGCAAGACACTCCTCGCCCGTGAGCGGGAAGAACCAATCCCGGGACGGGTTGTCTTCGATGAGGATCGGTAGCGCCTGATCGGGGCCGGGACGGAGCAGGGAGTGTGCACGGTTGAGAACTCGGTCCGCCAGCTTCGGACTCATCCGCCCCCCGTGGACGTCCCCGAACTTGCGGTTCTTTCGCCAGGCAGTTTCTTTCCTGTGTCGCACGCACCCTCACTCGAATCACGGCACCGCCCGTCCTGCCGTGCCTGCGAGCGATTCGGTGCCTAACAGCTAACGACCCCCCGCCACGCGGTCGTACCGATAGTACACTTCGGCGCACATCGTGAGCAGGGAGACCTCTCGCATGCGCTCGGCTTCGAGGGCGGGATCGTCCGTGCTCGGCTCATCGCCCGGCCAAGGACTGCTCGGTGCAGGGATTCCGTGTTTCATCACCGCCTCCCACGACTTCCACTCCTCGCCCCCATATTGCCAGAGAGCGAGGGTCGCGAAATGCACGTAGTCGGGGTCGGTCTTGCACCGAGCAGCATCCGGCAGATGAGCCAGGCAGGCTTCGACCAGATGCGGAAACTCCTCGCGTAGCCGGTCGGCCTCCGTATCCCGGTCGAGAACGCGGTCACTGAATAGAATGGCCGAAAACGCCAAAGAGGCATGGTCGAGTGGCGTCGTGATCCACGACCGATCACGGCACAACGACTCGACCGCGACACGTAATGCACGCACGGAACGGAACGGCACCTCGAATCCGACGGTGTCAGCGGAACGGAAGGCGAGCGCCGCCCAAGCCAGAAGCGCGATGTCCTCGTCGAGCCACTCGGCGAAACGATCGTCCAGCACGAGTTCTCCGACGTGCTCGACGGCAAGGTACGCCGAGTTACGGAACAACGGTGAGGTCGTGAGACCGTACAGTTCCGTCAAGGCCAAAGCCGAGGCGATGTCGGCCCGAACGTCGGCGGCCCTCTTCGCGGGTGCCCCGAATCCTCCCTGGGCATCCTGCTGACTTCTCAGTTGGCGTGCGGCCGCCTTCACAGGCCCCTTGTACTTGCCATAGTCGTGCGTGTACCCCGCGCCGACGAACGCGAGGAGCGCGACGGCCTTCGCTTCGATGCGACTCGAAATCCACGTCGAATCGCGGGAACTCGGCGCCGCATCGTCGCTGCACCAGGTGGCAAGACGGTCGAATGTCGTGTCGGACCCTCGCGACTGCACTTGCACCTTACGCGCCGCGCGCCTTCCCTCAATCCCCTCAGGCACGCCGCCGATCCCGATCATCTCGAGCGGGCCGGCATTTCCCCCATGAGCAACGCCGGGCACTACCAACACTTCGACCCGCCCCAGCAAGCCGGCCGACGATGACGATCGAACTGCCGAGACCACACCGACGATGACACACAGCGAGAATACGAACCGGCGCATGCGCAGACCTCCGATCGTGACCAGGGAAGGCAGCCGGAAAGATACCGACGACCGCTACCGATCGAACGTCGAAACCACGGGATGGTTCGGTGGAAACGCGAAGGCACTCGAGATCGCGACGGCTGGGCCCGCGCTCGTGAAGCTACGCGGGTGTGGCGGCGTGTAGCTCGATGGGGTCGT
>JAUIME010000902.1 GCA_030433195.1 bacterium | reverse complement strand
CGATCCGTGGCCCGACGACGCGGCGCCGATCGCGCTCGCGAACATCGACGTCGATCTCTACGAAGCTGTACTGGCCGCACTCGAACGCGTCGTACCGCGGCTCGTTCCGGGCGGAATCGTCGTCGTCGAAGATCCCGGGCACACGCCGCATCTCATCGGGGCGCGGCTCGCGCTCGAGGAGTTCATGGAGTCCGATGCGGGACGCGGATTCTGGCGGATCCACATGGCGAGCGGGCAGACGTGGTTGTTCCGAAAGGATGCTGCGCGTACTGGCGGGGCTGCGCGCGAGTCCGGCAGGGCGATCGGGGAACGACGCAGGCACGGACGCCCAACGGCGGCGAACTTGGCGACGCGCGACGCCTCCGCGGTCGGACCGAATCACGCGCTCGTGTGTGGCGCGATTCGGAATCCGGAGGAGCTTCGCTACATTCTCCAAACGCTCGTTGCCTGGCGCACCGAGGGGCGAATCGACGGAATCACGATCTCGACGTGGTACGGCGAGCTCGAACGCGAGCCGGCCCTTGCGAAGGATATCGCGGCGGCGGGGATCGATGTCGTCGTCGGTCGCGAAGTGATGGCGGGCGGGTTGCGCAACATCTGGCGACAGCAGCGCGCGCTCGAGCAAGGACTCGACGCACTGCCGTCGAACGCGCGTGTTCTGAAGCTACGCACCGACAAGTGTGCGCGGCGACTCGCGCGGTTTCGCGACGCGCTCGCGCGACCACTACCGCGGCTCGGCGAGGGTCCGTCGGCGCTCGGCTTCGTCGATCGCATCGTGTTGTCGCGCGCGTCGGCGACGATTCCGGGGCTCATCGACGATACGACGTTCTTCGGGCATCGCGACGATCTGCGTCGACTCGTGACGTACGACGCGACCCCCGAAGCGAAGTGGTGTCCGTCTGATGCGTGGTGCGGGAACCTGCTGTGGATCGCGCAGCCGCTCGCGCGCGCCGTACCGGTGCTCGCGTCGCTGTACGAGACGTTCGATCCGGCGCGGGTGTCCCGAGCCGCGATGCGGCATGTGCGTACGCGACCGTGGAACACGCTCCCGCAGGGATTGCGGCGCGCCTACGGAGCCTGGTGGCGATTCCTCGATCGCGAGGTCCGCCTCGCCATCGACGATCGCGTCACGACCGATCGACCGGTCGAGACCATGTTCGGTGTTCTGCGCGGCGAGGCACGCACCGAGATCCACGACCGCGGCGCCATGCATCAAGTCATCCTCGAAGGCGAAGGACTCGCGGCCGCAACGCTCGCCGCCGCCCGAAGCGCCTTCCCCGACGACACGTCGCCGATGTCCCACGACGAGATCGCCGAGATCCACGCCTTCCTCGCAGCCGAGTCGCCGGAACCTCCCGCGGCCGCGCCCGTCGCACCCGCGGTCGGCGAACCGTGCGTAACCTCACAACCGTCTTCCGACGCATTCCCCGCGGGCCTTCTCGAACCCGAAGCGGCCACCGCACCATGGGGACCGATCGTCGAACGCACGATTCGCGAGGGACTCTCGGCCGACAGGCCACTCGCACAGCTCTTGTGGCATCTCGTCGGCGAACTCGAGCGCGCCGGCCACCGCGACCAAGCCGACGTCTACCTGCTTCGCGCCGCGGGCATGAAGCACCCCGACGCCATCCTCACCCACGGCCGCAATCTCATCGAATCCGGCTCGCCCGAGAAAGGCCTCGAACGCCTTCTATGGAACGTGCAGAAGCGCCACGCACCGACGCTCCGATGGCTCGCCGACGAGTTCCGCAGCGGCGCGCGACTCCCGCACGACCCCGCCCGCGCAGATCACCTACTCGCGATGATCGACGGCTGAGACCTGCGGCGCGACGGTGACGTCGACGCGAACGTCGCGTACGGCCAACGCCACGCCCTCGATCGAAAGCATGTGCCCGACGAGCCCTGCGGTAGTCCC
>JAUIME010000119.1 GCA_030433195.1 bacterium | reverse complement strand
AGCTGGGAGTCGATGCTGAATCTCGAGCTACGCGTTTGGCCGCTCGATCCCGACGTCGTGATCGTCTACCACGCGACCAACGACGTACACGCGAGACTCGTTCCGCCCGAGACCTACCGCCGCGACAACACGGGATATCGTCATGCCTGGACGCAGCGGCTCGGCTGGTGGGATCGATCGATGGTGCTGCACGTGCTGGGAGTGCAGTACGGGTTTTCGCAGCGCAATCGGCTGCGTGACTGGGTGAATCGCCTCGACGAACGGGCTCCCGAGGCGCAGCGGATGGCGTGGCTCGATGCGAACCCGCCGGTCCATTTTCGCGCGAACCTCGCGGCGATGGCGAACGCCGCGACGCGCCGCGGCGTGCCGCTCGTGTTCGCGAGCTGGGCGTACGTCGACACGATGGACGACTACGCGGGCACGCCCCCGTACGTGCGCGGGTACCGCGAACACAACGACGTGCTACGCGAGGTTGCCGTCGAGTTCGCGCAGCCGTTCTTCGACTTCGCCGCCGTCATGCCGCGCGACACGACGTATTGGGCCGACGGTCGCCACAACAACGCGGCGGGCGCGCGCGTGAAGGCCGAGTTATTCGCCCGGTTCCTCGTCGACGAGGGAGTCCTCCCGGCGCGATGAGCGCACGGGTGTCGCCGATGGGGGCGTCGTCGCCGCGATCAGCGAGCGGGCTTGAAGGGGCCGAGCGATTCCGGGAAGAACCCTTGGTACTTCCGCGACCAGAGGCTCCAACGGAAGCGGGCCTGCTTGGCGGGGCCTTCGGGGGGCGTCACGCCGCGGCGTTCGGCCATGACACGCAGGGCCTCGTCGACCTGGTACAACGGCTTGCCGGTGCGCATTCCTGCGAGTGCGCGTACGCAGACCATCACGCCGTCGCGACGACCGATCGTGGCCAGCGCGACGTAAACGGCGGCTTCGGCGTCGGGATCGTCCGAGGCGTCGATCGCGCGTCGGGTCTCGCGATCACGCAGTCGATGCCCGAGAGCGGAAAGGATGTCGGCCGACTCGTCGGCCGGAACACGACCGAGCAGGTACGCGAGAGCGCGCGTTCCGCGCGTGGCGCGACGAAGCTCCGCCGCGCGGCGTTCTTCGGGCGACGGCGCGTCTTGCGTCTCGGCTGCAGGGTTGGCTTGGGTTTTCGACGTCAGGATCGCGGCGCTCGTCACGTTGCCCTTGGCGGCGTTCGCCGTCTCTTCGTCGGGCGCCATGGCGGTATCGAGCGCGTCTTCGATACGGCGCCGCTCCGCTTTGGCGAACGCGACGAGTCCCGAGGCGTGCTTGCCCCGGACCATCGCGGCCGCGGCGGCCTCGCGCGTTTCGTCGGAACCAGCGAGAATGCCGGACCAAAGCGCTTCGAGGACGGTTTCGGGCGTCGCGTTCGAGCTCGATGCGGCGAGCCGTAGAATGGCGTCGATGGCGGCCTGCGCGCGCGATGCGTCGGTGCCCGCGTCTTCGAGGACCGCGACGTGGGGAGCGAGTTGTTTCGCGAAGGCGGCGGCCGGATCGTCGGTAGCCGTCGGGGCGGCGAGCAGCCAGAGAGTCGTCAAGACGTGGATCATCGTGGAGTCTCCTCGGGATCTGGCGGATGGCGGGCGGGTGGCGCGGGAGCGTCCCTGGGTCGAGGCGCTCGGAGGGCGGGAATCCCGACGGGCGGAGCCGTCGCGAAGTGCCGGTCGAAGGATACCCCGACTTCGGCCGGGAGCAAGGCGAATCGTCGATCCGGTAGCCAACGCTTGCGGAAACCGGTCGGTTCAGGCTTCATGGTACGCCCTGATGACGACGGGTCGGAGGTCGGATGGACGGTCGATTTCGGGTCGACGAGATACTGAAGCAGGATCCGTTCGGTGCGATCGAGCGCGGGGCCCTGATCGGCGAGCCCGAGGAACTCGATGCGGTCCGACGCAACGTGGCGCGAGCTCCGTGGCTCGCTCGGCCCGTGGCGCGGTGGCTCGCGGCGCGCGAGGCGCGGGCGCTCGAACGGCTCGCCGCGATGCGATACGGAGACTCCGACCTCGTGTCGCGATTCGTACCCCGCGTGCTCGAGCGTTCGGCCACCGGCGTCGTACGCAGTTGGATCGCGGGTCGTCCGATGCATCTCGCCGAGCCGCGCGATCCCGCGTTCTACCGTCGCGCGCGTCGACTGCTTCGCGACCTGCGGCGCTGCGGCGTGTTGCACAGCGACACGGCCAAAGAACCGAACTGGCTGGTGACGCCCGCCGGTGATCCGGCGCTCGTGGACTTCCAACTCGCGTTCGTGTTTCGAGTGAGCGAGGGACGCGTGCGCGGATTGCGCGGTCGCATCTTCCGGGCGATGGCGCGCGAAGACATCCGGCACCTGCTCAAACACAAGCGGACGTACTGCCCGGAGTCGCTCACGGATCGCGAGCGTCGGATCTTGTCGCGTCCGTCCGGAGTCTCGAGGCTGTGGCGAGCGACCTTCAAGAAGGCGTACAACGTCGTCACGCGCCGGATCTTCGACTGGTCGGATCGCGAGGGCGTGGGCCGACATCGACGTTCGCGGGGCGGGTCGTGACCGTCGACGTGTCGGCGGATTCCGGGGCGCGCGCGTCGTCGATCGCGCCCCCGGGGAGCCGCGCGTAGCGATCCGCCGCGCGTAGCGTATTCGGGGCTCGGAAGCTATACCGACCGCTCTGCCGGAAGGTGCCGCCGATCGCAAGGGGGCGCGGCGTCGGCGTGCGATGCGGGACGGACCCAACGGCCCGAAATCACTTCGCGCGTTAGGCCTGCCGGTCAGGACCCAGCCACACTCGATGGAGGAGGATTCTGCGATGCGTTCTCGATTCATGTTCATGTCCCTGTTGGCGTTGTCTTTGTCGGTGGCGTCCGCGACCTCGGCGCGCGCCGAGATCGACGACGCGGCCATTCGCACGTCACTCGAAGGTCAGTCCGATTCCGCGATCGAGCAGTCCGCCAAGGACGTCGCGGACCGGATCGCCACGCTGAAGTCCGAGCTCGACGACCTCGGCGGGCAGATCAAGGAAGCCGCCGACGACGCGGCCAAGGCCCCGCTCGAATCCGAGCAGAAGGCCAAGCAGATCGAGCTCGACGATCAGTACGCGACGCTCAAAGTGCACGTCGCGGTGATGAAGGAGCGCGGCATCGATGCTGGCGAATACCAGACGATGCTGCTCGAGACGGGGGACTTCAGCCTCGACAACCTGAGCACGAAAGCCGTCACGGGGATGTTCACGAAGATGTTCGACCGCTCGAAGGAGTGGGTCATCGCGAACGCGCCGGGCTACGTCGTGAAGCTGCTGCTGTTCATCGCGATCATGATCAGCTTCGGCATCCTGAGCCGCATCGCGGGACGCATGGTGAAGACGTCGCTCGAGATGTCGAAGCTCAAGACTTCGGCGCTGCTCAAGGACTTCTTCGTCAACGTCGTGACGAAGGTCGTGATGCTCGCGGGGCTCTTGATCGGGCTCATGGTGCTCAACGTTCCGATCGCCCCGCTGCTCGCCGGCATCGGTGTTCTCGGCTTCGTGGTCGGCTTCGCACTGCAGGACACGCTCGGCAACTTCGCGGCCGGGATCATGCTCCTGCTCTATCGCCCGTACGATGTCGGTGATGTCGTGACCGCGGGCGGCGTGACGGGCAAGGTCACGTCGATGAGCCTCGTCTCGACGACCATCGGGACGCCCGACAACCAGGTGCAAGTCGTCCCGAACGGCGCGATCTGGGGCGGCGTCATCACGAACGTCACCGCGAACGACACGCGCCGCGTCGACCTCACGATGGGCATCGGCTACGAAGACGATATCGACAAGGCCGAAGAGGTGATTCGCGACGTCGTGACGAGCCACGAGCTCGTCCTGAAGGATCCCGAACCCGCGATCAAGCTGCACAACCTCGGCGAGTCTTCGGTCGACTTCATCGTGCGGCCGTGGACGAAAACCAGCGACTACTGGACCGTGTACTGGGATCTCACCAAGGCGCTCAAGAAGCGCTTCGACCAGGAAGGCATCTCGATCCCGTACCCGCAGCGTGACATCCACATCATCAAGGGTGACGCGCCCGAGGGCGCGAAGAGCTGATTCGAACGTGCTTCACCGGCCGGCCCGCTCGACGATTGCGGGTCGGCCGGTTCCGTTCGGACGCTTCATGCGTTGACGCGCAGGGGCCGCGTGTGGTGCAATTCGCGGTATGGAGATCCGAAGCGTCGCATCCTTCCTGAAGTATTACGCGGGCATTCGCAAACGCACCGAGCGTGCCGTGGCCTGCATTCCCTCCGAGCAGATCGAGTGGACGTATCGTGAGGGGAAGTTCACGCTCGGCGACCAGGTGCGCCACATCGCCGCGACCGAGCGTGACATGTTCGCCGAGAACGTCGCGGGTCGGCCGAGCCGCTATGCGGGCTGCGGCGTCGACAAGGCTGCGGGCTACGACGAGACGATCGCGTACTTCCAGCGCATGCACGACGAGTCCCTCGCGATCTTCTCGGCCCTCTCCGACGACGATCTCGATCGCAAGTGCACGACGCCGGGCGGCGCCGAGCTCGCGGTGTGGAAATGGCTGCGCGCGATGATCGAGCACGAAGTGCACCACCGTGCGCAGATCCATCTCTACCTGGTCCTCCTCGGGATTCCTGCGCCGGCGCTGTATGGGCTCACGGCGGAGGAGGTGCAGGAGCGGAGCGTGTCGTGAAAGAGCGCCGGCGCCGGGACGAGGACCACGACGTGCCACGTGAGCGGCGGTCGGGCTCGCGCGGCAAGCGACGCGACAGGTCGCGTGGTGATTCGGGCGATGCCGTGCCCTTCGAGCTGGCGCCGCGGGATCCGTTACCCGCGGGCGATGCGGACGCGGGCGCGGCGGAGCGTTCGGATGCCGTGGCGCGCGAAGCGGCGCGTCGCCTCGAGGACGGCAAGAGCCGGTCGATCCACGATGCCATCGAATCGGCGATGCGCGATCTCGACGCGTGGGATGTGCCGCGTCCGAGCCGCGGTCGCGTACGCGAGCATGCCCGTTCGATCGCGATGGAAGCGCTCGGCGAGGCCGGTTACTACGCTCGTGTGGCCGACGTTTGGCGCGTCGCGGTCGAACTCATGGATGTACTCGAATCGGGGCTCCGCGACGTCGAAACGGTGCTCGTGGGGCGGGCCGCGCGAGGCCAGATCGACGGTGGTGTCGTGCTCCACATTCGAGCCTATACGGAGCGGCCCGTGTCGGACTTGGCGGAGGTGCTCGTCGAACACGGATACGAAGAGCCCGAGTTCGAGACGATCGAGACGCGGATCGGCCCGCTGCAGCAGCTCCGGCTCACAGAGGACGAACGTGAGCTCGCGATCACGCGAGTGCCTCGGGCGCATTCGACAGATACGAGCACAGATCTCGTGACCGGCAAGGCGATCGACGTCGTCGATCTCGAGACGCTCGCGGCGCGCCTCGAGAGCGACGACGACGAATCGTGAGCGCAGCGACGCGCCGGGTGCGCTACTCGGGCGCCCCCACGTGCGTCACGAGCCACCAGATGTTGCCGCTCGTATCCTTCACGCCACCGTAGCGGTCGCCGTGCGGCATGAGCTGCGGTTCCATGACCGACGTCGCACCGTTGTCGAGCGCGCGTGCGTACGCGGCATCGGAGTCGTCGACGTAGACGTAGAGCGTCGACGGCATCGCCACGAAGTCGTCCATCGGCTCGCCCATCATCACCACCGAATCGCCGATCGTGACCTCGGTGTGCGCGACCGATCCGTCGTCGCGGAACTTCAGCTCCTCGCGCAGCTTCGCGCCCACGGTCTTCTCGAGGAACGCGATCACGTCGCGCACGTTCTCGATCACGAGGTACGGCGTCACGGTGCGGAGTCCGAACGGATTCTCGGGCATCGGGGTCACCTCCAAAGCGTCATGCGAGCCGGGCGCGACTCGGTCGGAAATCGAAGTCGGCCGCGACACCGGGTCGGTATCGCGGCCGTCGATCCTACATGATGACGCCGTCATGCGGCGAGACCCTGGTCAGTCGAAGATGCCGTCGAGCGTCGAGGGCTTGTCGACACCGTCGACGAAGAGCGGGCAACCGCCGCTCCAGGTTCCCGAGTTGGACAGCCCCGCGCTCGTATAGAGCTCCCACGTGCGATCGGCTCGGATGATGTACTGGAACGTCGTACCAGTCTGGGCCTCGTTCGGATGGAGGTGCAGGGAGAGGTTGTTCCCCGAGCCCCCGAGCGTCGCGATGAAGTCGAACGTGAGGCAACCGCAGAACGTACCGGTGAAGACCGGCGTTCCGGGCACCCGCGTGATCGTGATGCCGTCACAGAACCCGTCGAACTGGAGACTCTGGCTCCCGCCGCCCCCGCCCGCGAAGATCGGTGCATTGACCCCCGTGTTCTCGCTGAAGATGCCGTTGACGCTGAGGCCCGCCAACAGGACGATCGCAGCGGCAATGAACGTAAGTCCTCGTTTCATCAGTGACTTCCCCCACCTTTCGGCCCCGTGTTCGGATGCCGCGGCAACGGGGGCACTCCGCCCCCTGCGATTTGCCACTTCTCCGAGCGATGCATTGACGCTTGGCCACGGCGTCACAAGAGGAGAAGCGGGAACGACGATTCGAACCGTGCACCAAAAGTCGAAAAAATCCGCGGGTGTCGTATCGCGTGGAGGCGAGTCTACGGATGGCCTGCGACCCGGTGGCCGCGCGTCATGCGGACGCGTGGGTCGCGTGCTCGTCCGCGTAGCGCTCGTATTCGGCCTGCAGGCGCAGCGCGAGGGGGTGTGCGCGTCCGTCGCCGATCGTGCATTCGTCGACGCGGACGACCGGAAGAACCCCACGCGACGAGCTCGTGAGGAATGCACCGTCGACGCGTTCGAGATCCGCGAGCGACCGTCGGTCGAGCGAGAGGCCGATGCCGAGGTCTTCGAGAATCGTGAACAGGATGCGGCGCGTGATGCCTTCGAGGACGCCGTCGCCGGCGGTCTGCACGACGTCGTTCTCGATCGTGTAGAACGTGCTGCTGGATCCCTCGAGGATCCGCGCGTCGTCGTCGAGCAGGAGTTGCTCGTAGACGTCCGCACTCGACGGCGGAGCCGCGCGGCGCGTGAGCACGAAGTCGGACGTCTTCACGAGAGGGGTCGGACGTCGCAGTTCGCGCGTCGTTTCGACACGCACGCCGTCGCGCCGCATCGACTCGGGGATCGGGACGCGACGGGCCACGGCGAGGATCATCGTCGCGGCCGATCCTTCGATGTCGGTCGGCTCGGGGAGGACGTCGTAGCGCAGGATCGACTCGTCCCACGGCGCGCTGCGCACGGCTTCGTCGATCGCGCGGCACAAGAGCCATCGGTCGAGCGCGGCGCTCCACCCGAGGCTGCGCATCGAATTCTCGGTCCGGTCGAGGTGGTACTCGAGACCGAGGAACCGCGCCTTGCCGTAGGTGCGCAGTGCCGAGTACACGCCGTGGGGAAAGCGATCGAAGAGATCGTGCACCGACGCCGCGTCTTCCGGATCGACGGGCAACGGCGCGATCACGGATTCGGAGGCGCCCCCGGAGCGAACAACGCCGCCCTCGCGATCCCCTGAGGGTGCGAGCGCGGCGTCGGTGGATTCTGCGTTGCCTGCGGCGGTGTTGCGGACTCGGTACAGCAGCGTATCGGTCACGCGATCAACGCCAGCGGATGAGCATCGACTTCGGATCGAACATCAGGCGCGGGCTGTCCGACGGCGCCGATCCGTGCGCCTTCGCGAAGTTGAGGTTCAGGTGGCGACCCTCTTCTTCGAGCGTGATGAGCACCTCGATGTGATCGGTGAACTTGCTGATGAACTGCGGGACGCCGCTGTCGTCGAACGCGTCGTCGCGCGTGGTGTGCGCGTTGCACCAAACCTCGCACTCGTACGTCTCGGCGAGCTTCTTGAGATCACCGAAGTCGGCGGGGGCGAGCGTGTGGAAGTCGGGCCAGCCCTGCAGCTCGATCATGTGCGGGCGGAATTCGGCGCGCTCGGAGAGGAACTTCAGTGTTTCCCCGAGGCGATCGACCGAGAAGCCGCCGCTGCGATACGTGTAGATCTGCTTGTGGCGCTCGACCTCGCGGTGCGCGGCCGCGCGATCGGAGATGTCGAGACTGCCCGCGATTTCGGCGAACACTTCGTCGTCGTAGGCGCGGATGTTGGCGACCGACTCGTTGAGAGCGACGTGCAGGACGTTCCGTCCTTCCATCGCGTGGTCGATCGCGATCGAGGTCAAGACCGCGACCTTGCCCGTGCCGTGGCGAGCGGCGATCACGCCGATGTTGCCCTTACCGAGACCGCCCTGCATCACCTTGTCGAGCACGCGCAGCGGCCGATTGGCATCGGTGAGCTTCATGCGTTCCGTTCTCCCTTCACCCTGTACTCGTATCGTGGGTACTCGTTGGCACGCGTCGCGTCACTTCTTCTTCGCTTCGAGTTCCTCGCGGTAGGCGGCGACGAGCTCTTCCTGCACCTCGCGCGGCGCCGGCGCGTACTTGCTGAACTCCATCGAGAACTCGGCCTTACCCTGCGTGGCCGAGCGCAGCGACGTCGCGTAGCCGAACATCTCGGACAGCGGGACCTCCGCCTCGACGCGGACGAAGCCGTCGTCTTCGCTCGTCCCCACGAGCACCCCGCGGCGCTGAAGGACGGTTCCGACGATCTCGCCTTGGAACTCGTTCGGACCTTCGATACTCACGTTCATGACCGGCTCGAGCGCTTGCGGCTTGCCCTTCGGATAGAACTCGCGGAAGCAACCGCGCGCCGCGGCCTGAAACGCCATGTCGGACGAGTCGACCGAGTGGGCGTTCCCGTCCTCGAGTTGCACGCGGAAGCCGCTCACCGGCGCGCCGATGTACGTTCCCGCACCGATCGAAGCGACGAAGCCCTTCTGAACCGAGGGGATGTATTCGCGCGGCACGTTGCCACCCGTCACGACGCTCTCGAACTCGAAATCGTCGCCCTCGATGGGCATCATCGTGCCGATGATGCGACCGTACTGACCGGAGCCACCCGTCTGCTTCTTGTGAGTATAGTCGAACTTGACTTCTTGCGTGATGCGCTCACGGTACGCCACCTTCGGCGCACCGACTTCGACGTCCGCGCCGTACTCACGCCGCATGCGCTCGACGTAGACGTCGAGGTGCAGCTCGCCCATTCCCGAGATGACCGTTTCACCGGCCTTCTCGTCGAAGCGGACGCGGAACGTCGGGTCTTCCTTGCTGAAGCGCTGCAGGGCCTTGGACATGTTGTCGGTGGCCTTGCGGTCTTTCGGCGTCAGCGCGAGGTGGATGACCGGCTCGGGCACGAACATCGACGACAGCGTCAAATCGGTGCTCGCGCTCCGGAACGTGTCACCGGACGCGCAGTCGATTCCGAACAGCGCGACGATGTCGCCCGAGAAGGCTTCCGTGAGGTCTTCCATCTTGTCGGAGTGCATGCGCCCGAGACGACCGACCTTGACCTTCTTGCCGGTACGGGCGTTGATGATTTCGTCGCCCTTGCGCAGCGCACCCTGGTAGATGCGGATGTACGTGAGCTGACCGTAGGCACCGTCTTCGATCTTGAAGGCGTAGGCGAGCGTCGGATCGTCGAACTTGTGCGTGACGGGAACCTGCACCGTCTCGTCGTTCGGGTCGATCGCGAAGTTCTTGACCTCGGTCGGGCACGGCAGGAACTGCGTGACGGCGTCGAGGAGCGGCTGCACGCCCTTGTTCTTGTACGCGGAACCGACGAAGACGGGGCAGAACTCGAGGCTCAAGACACCGTTTCTCACGGCGCGGTAGAGCATCTCTTCGGTGACCGCCTCGGGGTTTTCGAGCGCCGTCTCGAGCAACTCGTCGTCGAAGTTCGTCAGCTCTTCGACGAGCGCTTCGCGACGGGCTTCGGCGTCGGCCTGCATCTCGGCGGGGATGTCCTCTTCGCGCACGTCCATGCCGTCGTCGCCGTAGAAGCGAAGCGCCTTCATCTTGATGAGGTCGACGACGCCGGCGAGCTCGGATTCGAGCCCGATCGGAAGCTGCATGAGCACGGCGTTCAGACGCAGCTTCTCACGAAGCTGCTCGGTGACGCGCTTCGGGTTGGCACCGACGCGGTCGCACTTGTTGATGAACGCCAGGCGCGGCACGTTGTAGCGGCGCATCTGCCGGTCGACCGTGATCGACTGGCTCTGGACACCGGCCACCGCGCAGAGGATCAAGATCGCGCCGTCGAGCACGCGCAGCGAACGCTCGACTTCGATCGTGAAGTCGACGTGCCCCGGCGTGTCGATGATGTTGACG
>JAUIME010000901.1 GCA_030433195.1 bacterium | reverse complement strand
GCGTGATGCCCTCGACGCCTTCCACATTGACCGACCCGTCGATGCACGAGGGTTCGGCGGGAAGGAAGAACACTTTCGCGTTGCCGGCGTTCGAAGCGGTCGACGATCGGTCAGGGGCGCCGACGAGCAAGTCCGCGCGCAGGTCGCCGTCGAGATCGCCGGGGCCGGCCAGAGCGGCGCCGAAGCGTTCGCCGGCCGTCACGCCGTGGAGAATCTGTAGGATCGCGCCGTCGACTCCGGACGCCGTGCGCACGCGGCCGGAGCGTGCCCCGGCCTCGCCATCGTAGTCGGGCGAGCCCACGAGAACGTCGGCGGTTCCGTCGTCGTCGACGTCGCCGGCGGCGGACACGGTGGCGCCGCAGCGTTCGTCTTCGTCGTCCCCGTCGACCGTGATCAAGACCGCGCCCGCGAGGCCCGCGTGGACCGTGACGCGACCCGCATCGATGCCGCCTGCGCCATCGAACTCGGGAGCGCCGACCACGACTTCGGCGCGACCGTCCGCGTCGACGTCGGCGATCAACGCGACCGAAGAGCCGAACGCGTCTTCGGCGGTCTCGCCGTCGAGCGTGAAGAGCGATGCGCCGTCGACCCCCGATTGCACGTAGACGCGGCCCGCGTCGGTGCCGGCCGGCCCGTCGTGACCCGGGGCCGCGATGACCACGTCGCCGATCCCGTCGAGATCGAGGTCGAGGTCGGGTCGTGCATCGAGGGCGATGCCGAGACGATCGCCGGCGGCCTGGCCGTGGAACGTGCGGATGATGGCGCCCGTCGCGACCGAAATGAGTTCGAGCTTGCCGGCGTCGACGCCCGCCGGGCCGTCGAAGAACGGCGCTCCGACGACGACGTCGTCGAACGCGTCGAGGTCGGGATCGCCGGGCGACGCGACGCACCAACCGAAGCGGTCGAACGCGGCGTCGCCATCGATCGACCGCAGGAGGATTCCCGATTGACCCGAGTACACGTAGACGCGTCCGCAGTCGGTGCCGCCCGTGCCATCGACGCGCGGCGCGCCGATCGCGAAGTCGTCGAACCCGTCGTTGTCGGCGTCGCCGGCCGGTCCGACCGACCAGCCGAACCAATCGCCCGCCGATTCGCCCTCGAGCGTTTGCAACACCAAGCCGGTGGCGCCCGAACAGACGAGCACGCGCCCTGTATCGACGCCGGCCGAGCCGTCGAACGCGTACGCACCGACGGCGAAGTCCGCGGTGCCGTCGTCGTCGACATCGCCGACGTCGGCCACCGCTGATCCGGCGAGATCCCAGGGCGCCGTCCCGTCATACGAATACGTGACGCCGGCGGTCGCCGGCGATGCGTACGCGATCACGACGGCGAGCGCGACGACCCGCGTCGAGCGGAAGAGCGTCGTAAGGGCGGATGCCAAGAGCGGCGCGCGCGTCGGGCGGCGCCGACGCGCGCATCGAGCGTGCGTATCGAGCGAACGTGGATACGAACAGGCCGAGCGGACGGCTTGGAACATGGATTCTCCGACTCCGAGCTCTCGTCAGACGGGAGGCCCCGCCACGAGAGCAAAACGTGCAAATCCCTGCGCGCGAGCGGTCAGGCCGCTCTCGAGTACCACCCCCAACTCATGCTAGGCGGTCACCGGAAAGCGGTCAAGGGGGTTTGTCGGCGACGAGCGGCTTGCTAGATTTCGGCGTGATCCACGCGTTTCTGGGCACCGAAGGCTCGAGACGGCCCGTCGAAGGGAGCGACGACCCATGTCAACACCTCCACCGATCGATCCGAATCGAGACGATCCGGCTGCGACGGAAGCGCTCCGCGAGGACGCGGCCGCCGGGCGCGAGTCCGTCGTCGACGCGGCCGCGGCCGACGGCACGCGCGAGGATCGAGCGTCGGATTCGCCCCCGAACGACGCGCCTCGCAAGCGCGATCGCGGGCGATTCTCGTCGAAGCGAAAG
>JAUIME010000900.1 GCA_030433195.1 bacterium | reverse complement strand
GGTCCCGACCACGAGGTCGACTCCCGGAATCGCGGCGACCTTCCCCGGTTCGGCTTGCGCGTAGCAACCGACGGCGCACACCATCGCGTCGGGCGAGCGCTTCATGATCTTGCGGATTTCGTTGCGAGCGCGAGCATCGGCCCGCTCGGTGACGGAACACGTGTGAATGACCGCGACCTCGGTCGCTTCGCCGTGCTCGACGACTTCGTAACCGTCGCGACGAAAGCCCTCGGCCATGAGCGCGGTCTCGGCCTGGTTCAAGCGACAGCCGAGCGTCAGGAACGAAACGCGGCGCGATGCGGTCACGACGCGGCGACCTCCATCGGCGATACGAGCCGCGTCCCGGCGAACTCACCCATCCCGACGCGCGTGATCACGGTTCCGTCGGGCCATCCGCCGGCGAGGTCTTCGACGAGATCCCGCGGCCGAGGAACGCGGCCGTCGAGCGCGCGCAGCGTGATGCACCAATCGATCGAGCCGTTGTCGGCGATCTTCTCGACGCTCGTATCCGGGGTTCCGTTCGTCTCCGCCCGGTCGAAGACGGCCCAGTCGACGAGGTGTTCCGCGGCCTCGAAGATACGCTTCTTCGGACGGCCGCGCTTGATCCGCGTCTGTTCGATGCTCCATCCGTCCGCGCGCCGCACACGCACGCGCTGGACGAACGACTCGACGCTTCCGAATCGCTCGCGGAACGACTCACGGTCGAAGGCGATACGGTATTCGAACCCGTCGACGCGCGCCTCGATCTTCGGCACGCGCTCGCCGACCTTGCGAACGTCGAGGATCTCGAACCCCTCGTGCATGTTCGCGTCGAGCGATTCGCGCACGCGTTCCGCGTCGAGGTCTTCGGTCAGCAGCACGTCGAAGTACTCGCGCTCGCCGGCAGTACCCACGGGCAACGACGGCCCGTACGACACGCGAGGATGCGGGTGGAACCCGCCGCTGTAAGCGATCGGCCACTGCGCGCGATTCCCCGCGCGCTGGAACAGGCGCGACGTCTCGAGATGCGACAAGAAGCGCGACATGCCGCGCTTGGCGAAGCACACGCGATACCGATACAGCGGCCCCGGCGTCGGCTCGAACGGCTGCTGCACGCCGACATCTTCGCGCACGATATCGGTTCCGCCTTCTTGGAACTCGGCGGGCGCGACGGCCACCGGCACGGCGATGTCGGCCTTGCCGTTCGCCGCGAGCTTCGCGATGTTCTCCTCGGCGAGTCGATCGGCTTCGACCTTGGCCTCGTCGCGCTCGACCGCGATCGCCTTCAGGTCGCACTCCACGCCGCACTGGTAGCACACGAGCTTCGTGATGCCCTGGCTGTTCTTCGGCGGGTTGTGGATCTTCGGCAGGAACGGCTTCTCACACGGATACGTGAACCGCGACTGCAGCCCGTTCTTGAGGTCCTTGAGCAGCCACTTCTTGTCGACCCGTGAATCGATGTGATCCCAAAGGAGCGGTTCATCGGTCGGCTGCGCCTCGTGGAAGCGGCCCGGCTCGACGCCGCACTTGGCGAGCGCCTCGAGCCACGTCGACTCGCGGAACCACTCGGTCCACTCGTCGAAACGCGCCCCCATGCGCCACGCCGTCTCGATGACCTTGCCGAGCGACCGGTCGCCGCGCGAGAAGTACGCCTCGAGCGTCGACAGCCGCGGATCGTGACACTTCAGATCGATGCCGCGATACGGCTTCAACACGTCGAGCAGCATCTTCTGCTTGCGTCGCAGCTCGTCGGGATCGTCGTATGCGACCCACTGGAACGTCGACGTTCCCGCGCGGTGTGTCCGGGTCCACAGCGATCCCGACGGCGAGGAGAATCCATTTACCTTTGAGATTGTAGCCCGCGCAGGCGACCCGGACCTCCACGTGAGCGGGCAAACCCCCACCGGAATCTTCGTCGAGATCCCCAACGGCGACCTCAC
>JAUIME010000899.1 GCA_030433195.1 bacterium | reverse complement strand
GCTCGATCGCGTGATGCGTCGAGGGCGCTGGAAGCTCTCGCCGCCGTCGCGTGAGATGGCGAAGTAGAGGTCGTATCCGCGGCCGTTCGGGGCGTCACGCACGTCCATCCACGAGATGCCGACGATGCCGTCTCGGTTGACGGCGACGCTCGGGACGAGCGCGCGGCTCGGCGCGTCGCCTTCGAAGCGGTCGATGCGCGTGTCGGCGGACCACGTGGTGCCGCCATCGCGCGAGGTGTTGAGCCAGACGCCGCGGGGCGTCCCTTCGGTCGACACGGCGCGCACGAAGTACAGGTGATCGCGGAATCGGGAGCGGGGGGAGTCGTCCGCGGCGAGCCGCATGTACCCTCGATCTCCGCCGGGCGCGCGCGAGATGACGGAGCGGTCGCCCAGCGTCGCCGTCTTCGGGTCGAACGGTTGCACCCAGACGTCGTGCAGGAAGCGCGACGCGGGGACGATCACGCGACCGTCCGCGAGTGCGACCGGTTCGCAGAAGTTCAAGCGCTCACCGTGACCTTCGAGGGTCGCGGCTCGCTCGAACGTGCCGGAACGTTCGCGGCGGCAGAGCACGACATCGGCGCCGCCCGCGGCGCGGAATCGGACCGTCGTGAACCAGAAGGTGGAGTCCGACGAGGCGAGCTTCGTCCCATCGTGGTTGCCGTCGAGAGTCTGCACGGAGTCGCTCCACGTCGCGCCGCCGTCCTGCGACGAGAAGAAGCGGATCGGATAGCGATGCCCGAACGAGCCAGGCGTGCCGATCCAGCTCAGGACGGTCGTTCCGTCGGCCAGCATCGCCGTCCAGGGATCGTAGCCCCACCAATCGTGAGCCGTCTCCTTCCACGTCGCGCCGCCGTCCTTCGAGACGAAGCTCGAGAGCCTCGAGCTCTCGTAGGGGTTGTCGACGTCGGTGACGACCATCGCCGCGACGAGCAGGTGATCCGAGTTTTCGGGATGGCACGTGACGTGAGGCTCCACGACCGGTAGCCCCTCGAATCGCGAGCGGATCGTCGTCGTCGTTCCGATCTTCGTGTCGACACGCGAGTCGAGATCTACGAGACGCGCCTCGGTCGGTGTGGTGTCCGCAGGATCGTACTTCCGGAGTGGCATCCCGCACGACGGACAGTCGCCGGGCGCATCGAACGTTTCGTCGTCGCTCGCGCACCCGCACGGCGGGCACCGATACGAAACAGCCTCCGGCGCGAGCGCTTCGTCGTCGACGTTCGCGAGGAACCCGACCGCCGTCATCTGAACCACCAAGAGCATCGAGATCGTCGTTCGCACGAGCCATTCCTTTCGTTCGACTTCCGCGGACCCGATCACAGTCCGCAGAAGGGTCGGGTTTCTGCCCGACTTTTCGCGGGAACCGATCGGAGAAAGAGTGAGCAGGATCGTCTCGAGCCGGTCTTCTGTCTCGTTCACCGACGAAACCCAAACCTCGGAGGAGATTCGGATGCTCGACGAAAGGGTGACTCGAAGCGGACGTTGGCCTCGCGTCGCGGTCGCGGTACTCGCGTGGGCCGCAGTCGGGCTTTTGGGAGTGGCGCGAGCCGCGGACCTTCACGTGCCTTCGGAGTATCCGACGATTCAGGGCGCGATGGCGGCAGCCGTCGAGGGAGATCGCGTGCTCGTCGGACCCGGAACGTACGTCGAGCGCCTCGACTTCGGGACGCGCGGGATCGTCGTGCAGAGTACGAAGGGTCCCGAGGTGACGATCCTGGACGGCGACGAAGACGGGTCGGTGGTTCGATTCGGGACCTCGGGAGAGGCGGCCGCGTTGATCGGCTTCACGATCACGAGGGGGACGGGGACGCTACGGAACCAAACGTACGTCGGAGGCGGGATCCTCATCGAGGGAGCGTCTCCGCTTATCGAAGGCAACCGGATTCGCGGGTGCGAGGCCGTTTTCGGGGCGGGCTTGGCAT
>JAUIME010000898.1 GCA_030433195.1 bacterium | reverse complement strand
TTGTGACCGTCCCAAAGCGGTACTTCGCGGAAGAAGACGCCGCGCGACTCGAGCGCCTTCCAAGGCCACGCGTTCGAAGGGAACTCGCCGAGCGGAACGACCACGCCGTCGCCGCGCTTCCACGGATACGATTGCGCGACGATCGTGAGCGCCGACGACGTCGTGGCGGTGAGCGTCACGTCGCTCGCGTCGGTCTCGAAGAGACGCGCGATGCGCTCGCGAAGCGCCGCCGGGATCCCGAGCACGTCCTCCTGCCAACGCATCGTCGACGGGTCGAGCTCGCGCGGCAACAACGCTTCGACGGCCGCCGCCGAAGCTCGCGGAATCGGCCCCTCGGAACAATGCATGACCCAGAGTTTGCCGGGTCCTAGCGCCATCTCGGATGCGGGAATGGGTGAGTTCATGGAGCCGATCCTAGCAATCCGCGAGCGTGGACCCGTAACGCGGCCATTTGCTACGCTCCCGCCGCTTCGGCGCGAGGTGCGCCGCGCGATCCCCCGCCCCGCCTGCACCGAGAGGACCCTCCCCATGTCGAATTACGACGAAGAACTCCGTGTCGCGGTCGAATCGGTTCGCCAGGCCAGCGCGCTTTGCCGCGCGGTCCAGGCCCGCTTGCGCGACGACGACTCGCTCGACAAGAAGGATCGCTCGCCGGTTACCGTCGCCGACTTCGGCGCTCAGGCCGTCGTCGCGCACGCGCTCGCGACCGCGTTCCCCGGAGTCCCGCTCGTGGGCGAGGAGAGTGCGAAGGTCTTGCGCACCGACGAAGGCAAGCACGTCCGCGACCAGGTCGTCGAACACGTCCGCACGCAGCTTCCCGATCTCGACGAAGACACGATCCTCGACGAGATCGATCGCGGCGCGGCCGAAGGCGGAGCGACGGGGCGGCACTGGACGCTCGACCCGATCGACGGCACCAAGGGCTTCCTGCGCGGCGATCAATACGCCGTGGCGCTCGCGCTCATCGAAGACGGCGAGATCGTGCTCGGAGTGCTCGGGTGCCCCAACCTCCCCCTCGATGCGGATCGTGCCGACGATGCCAAGGGATGCCTCTTCGTCGCGGTGAAAGGCCAAGGCACGACGATGCACGCGCTCGATTCGGATCGATCGGAAGCCGTCTCGGTCACGGCGATCGACGACGCACGACACGCGAAGTTCTGCGAGTCGGTCGAGTCCGCGCACAGTTCCCACAGCGACTCGGCACGCGTCGCCGAGTTGCTCGGCGTCGAAGCCGAACCGTTCCGCATCGACAGCCAATGCAAGTACGCGGCCGTCGCGCGCGGCAACGCCTCGATCTACCTGCGCCTACCGACCAAGAAAGGCTACGAAGAGAAGATCTGGGACCACGCCGCCGGACACATCGTCGTCACCGAAGCCGGCGGCCGCGTCACCGACGTCGACGGCAAGCCCCTCGACTTCTCCCTCGGCCGCACCCTGCGCGACAACACCGGCGTCATCGTCACCAACGGCAAGCTCCACGACCGCACCGTCGCCGCCGTGAAGGAAGTCCTCGGGCGGTCCTAGCGAACCTTCCCCTCGAGGAACGGCACTTCGAGCACCTTGTCGTGCAGGATCGGACCGTGGCCGAAGTAGCCGCCCTCGCCGAAGAGCTCGCCGTGGTCGGAGAGCACGATGACCCAGGTGTTCTTCGGGACGAGATCGTAGAGGCGTGGGAAGATCTCGCGGTCGAGATGCCGGACGGCGCGCACTTGTCGATCGCGTAGGCGTGCCATTTCTTCCGGATCCGCGCCTTCGCGCAGGATTCCGTTCGGGCCGCCGAGCGGCGGGAGTTCCTCCGGATCGTCGCCGGGAATCGTGTACGGGAAGTGCGTCTCGCCCGTGTTCATCAGCAAGAACGTCGGACGGTCGTCGCGGAAGACTTCGCCGGCCTCGATCGCGTCGAGCATCGCACCCATGTCGTTG
>JAUIME010000897.1 GCA_030433195.1 bacterium | reverse complement strand
ACATCCTCGACTGAAGACCAAAGCCGCGTACCTTGCGCTCCACAACCGCTAGCCACTTCACGAACGAACCGGGATCAACAACGAAACCCGAACAGCGCCAAGTCGACGTACCGAACACCGCGCCCGTCCGCTCCGCCCGAGCTCGCGAAGAGCCGCCCGGCCGCGTCGCAGGGTGGAGTCGTTCCACGGTTCGACATCCGACGAGGGCGCGGTCGTGGTGAAGGGGGCGAAACGCGCCATCCGGGCGAGGCTACTACGCCACCCGCTCACCCCCGTATGCACGCCCACCCACAGTCCACGCCCATCCCACACGGCACGCGCCGAGAGCCGCTAAGCGGACTCGCCCCCTTCACCGCGGCCGCGCCCGCCGACACGCCACGAACCAAGAACGACTCCCCCCAGCCTAGCGTGTCGATGCCGATGAGCGCCCCCTTCACCGCGGCCGCGCCCGCCGACACGCCACGAACCAAGAACGACTCCCCCCAGCCTAGCGTGCCGATGCCGATGAGCGTTTGGGCAGTTCGCCTTGGCGGGCGCGTTCGAGGATCTCTTTGACTTCGCGGCTGAAGTCTTTCTTGAGGAGCCAGTCGAGGTAGTCGGGGGAGTTGGAGGCGACTTCGCGGACGAGTTGGCCGCGGTGCTTGCCGAAGTTGAAGGCGGCTTCTTCGCCTTGCCAGACGATCTTGCCTTGGGAGTCGACGAAGTCGCGGCGGCCGGGGTTGAACTCTTCGTCGATGGCGCCGGGTTCGCGGGGCAGGTCGGTGTAGCGTTCGATCTGGCCTTGGAGCACGCGGTAGGTCGCGCGGATGTCGGACTCGGCGCTGTGTGCGTCCTCGAGTCTCTCGTCGCAGTAGAAGCGCAGCGCGGCTTCGAGGTTGCGCGGCTCGCGGCGATGGAAGATCGTCAGCGCGTCGACGATGGCGCGGTCACGAACGTCGAACGGAACGTCGGCGCGCTCGAACTCGGCGCACAGGAGCGGTACGTCGAAGCGCACGATGCCGAACCCTCCGAGGTCGCAGTCTTCGAGGAAATCCGCGAGGCTTCTGGCGACCTGTACGAAGCGGGGCTCGTCGGCGACGTCTTCGTCGCGGATGCCGTGGATCGCGGTGGCGCTTTCGGGGATCGGAACGCCTGGATCGATGCGACGGGTCTTCACCTCTTCGGTGCCGTCGGGATGCACCTTCAGCACCGAAATCTCGACGATGCGATCCTCGGCGGGATCCGTGCCCGTCGTCTCGAGATCGAAGAATGCCAGCGGACGGCGCAGATCGAGACCGTGCGCCGCGTTACCCTGGCCATGATCGCCGGCCGGGTAGGGCGCACCCCCGGCTTCGGAATCGGGATCGGGATCGGCTCCGTGCGCGGACTCGGGCATCGGCTCTTCGGAATCGAACGCGTCGGCGCCGTCGAAGGGATTCGGCTCCATGGCGCTCGCGTCTTCGGGGGTGGAATCGGTCGGGTGCGTCATCGCGTCAGGGTCTCCTCGTTCGGTCCCACCAGCTTTCCCAGTCGCCCGCATTGCTCGGCGGACGTTGCCTGTACGCATCGCGCAGCCGCGCGCGAGCGGCCGGGCCATGCACGGGATGATCCACGAGATCGATCAGAACCGGCACGCCTTCGTCCGACTCGAGATCGAGCAAGGCCGAGGCGACCGCTACGCGCACCGAAGCGTCGACGCCCTCGCGTTCGAGAATGTCGCGCAGCAACGGCTTCGCGTCCGCGTCTCCTAGAAGACCGAGCGAACGCGCGGCCGAGATGCGTAGCACGACGCTCGGATCGTCCATCGCCGCTCGTAGCGGGCCGAGCGAATCGGGGTCGCCGAGATCGCCGAGGACACGCGCGATGATCGCTTGCTCGGGGCCGCCCTGGCGCAGGCGCTCGATCAAGAACCCGAGCACACGCTCGCTCGGATAGTGTGCGAGC
>JAUIME010000896.1 GCA_030433195.1 bacterium | reverse complement strand
CGTGAAGGCACCCGCCGCATAGAGGGCCGAACCGCTTCCATCGTCGAACACGACGAGCGACTCGATGCGCTGGTCGGTGCCGCCATCGACCGGCTGCCACTGCGTGCCGTCGAACACGGCGATGTACGACGCCGGGCCGCCGCCCCCTCGGGTGAAGCTCCCTCCCGCGTAGAGCATCGCGCCCGAGCCGTCGTCGAAAAGCGCGAAGGCGCGCACCTCGGCATCGAAGTCTCCCGCGCGGAATGCGTCGGACCACTCGTAGGAGCAAGGCTGTGCCGTCGCCGGACGCGATGCGACGATCCAACCGGTCGATACGGCGAAGAGCAGGAAGAGAACGAACGAGCGCGGGACGACGTCGAGACGGCACATGGTCGAGGATCTCCGGATCGGACAGGCGCACGAGCCCTTCGGGGGTCGGATCGAACGAGCATCGAGCGGGCTCCTTCACCCGCATCGATCGCGGCCGTCGTGCTACGGCCTGTCGGAGTCAGCGACATCCGCATGCGGATCCCGCAGGGCAAAATTCGATTCCGGCATGAGGACCCTTTCGGCGACGCGCGGGGTCTCGCCCTCGGTTAGCCGTTCAGCGGGGAGGGAGTGCTTCCAAGAGTGCCTCGAGCTCGAGTCGCAGCGCGTCGGGGGTGTCGGGATCGAGCCGTGCCGCCTCGATCGTCGCGCGGGCGTCGGCGGTGCGGCCGGCCGCCGCGAGGCGTTCTGCGAGGAGGTATCGAAGACGGGGCTGCGCCTGCGGGGCGAGCTCGATCGCGCGTTGCGTGTGGCGTACCGCAGCTTCGAGGTCACGGGTCGTGGTCGGCGCCTCGGCGAGGTAGGTGGCTCGGTGCTCGTGCGCCGTCACCGACGAGGGCATCGCGGTGTGCCATGCTTCGAAGGCGCTTTCGATCTCTCGCTCGAGGTCGGCGGCGACGTGCGTGCGTTCGAGCGCGATCGCATGCTTTCTGCACGCTACGAGCGTCCGGCAGAGGGCGTTGTGCGTCGCGTCGCGCAGGGGGCGGCGTCGTACGGCCTCTCGCGCGGGATCGAGCGAGGCGAGTTCGAGCTCGAGCGCGGCTTCGACGTTGCCCGTCGCGACGTGGAGATCGGCGAGTTCTTCGCACGTTTGGACGAGACGGACGAGGGCTTCGAGATCGTCGGGTGCGACCTCGACGATCGTCTCGACGCACGCGAGCGAGCGTTCGGCGAAAGCGATCGCGAGCTCCGTGTCCCCGAGTTCGCGGCGTGACCTTGCGGCGGATCGTGCGGCGCCCGCTTCGACGAGGCGGTACGTTCCGTTCTCGGGTTCGAGATCGCGGGCATGTTCGATCGCTTCGAGCGCCCGCTCGGCGTGGTCGGCCATGCGAGCCTGATCGCGATCCGCGTCCGCGTCGGCGAGCTGGAGGTGCGACAGGGCGAGGTTGTGCCATGATGGCGCCGCCGCAGGAAACTCGTCGACGAGTTCGAGCGCGAGGGCATGGCGGCGCCCGCGAAGCGTATCGGCGCGCTCGACGTCGCCGGCTCGCCCGAGCAGGTGCGCGACGCGTTCGTAGCTCCACGCGAGATTGTCGCGATAGCGCCGCACGTTCGGATGCAACGCGGCGAGCTCACGGTCGATCGCGAGCGCGCGCTCGTACGCCTCGATCCGGCGCGCGGGCTCACCGAGCTCACCGTACGCATCCCCGCACTTCACGATGGCGATCGAGAGATCGGCGAGCCGCTCGGGTGCTCCGTCGCGCGCGAGTCGCTCGCGACGATCGCGGGCCTCGCGATAGAGAGCGAATGCCGCCTCGCGTCGGCCGTCTTGCAGCTCGATGTCGCCGAGTTCGACAAGGACGGTGGCGTGCAAGGCGATCGCCCGCTCTTCGTCTGGAAACCGCTCGACCATGTCAGTGGTCGTGGCGAGGAGGCCTTCGAGCCACGCGCGTCGCGCGTC
>JAUIME010000895.1 GCA_030433195.1 bacterium | reverse complement strand
TAGGCTTGGCCACGCTCCTCGGCGCCGATCCCGGGGTAGGCCCCCGGGGTGTCGATCAGGGTCACGATCGGGATGCCGTACTTCTCGGCGAGTTTCATCTTGAGAAGCGCCTTGCGATACCCCTCGGGGTGCGCGCAACCGAAGTGGCTCGCGATCTTCTCGGCGGTCGTACTGCCCTTGCGGTGTCCGACGAGCAGGACGCGACGGCCTTCGAGATTTCCGAAGCCCGTGACGATGGCGCGATCGTCGGCGAAGGCTCGGTCGCCCGAGAGCTCGAAGAAGTCCTCGAAGAGCATGCCGATGTAGTCGTCGACGAGCGGACGCTCGGGATGCCGCGCGACGGCAACCGCCTGCCACGGCTCGAGCGAATCGTAGGTGTCTTGCAGCAGCTTCGCGCAGCGTTCGTTGAGCGGTTGGATCTCGCCGTTGAGGTCCATTCCGGTCGTCGCCGCGAGGTTCTTGAGCTCTTCGATCTTGTGCTCGAGGTCGAGGATCGGACGCTCGAACTCGAGTCCCTTGCGTGGGTTGTTCGCCGCCATGGCGCTCCTCTGGGATCGTGACTCTCGAATCGGGAAGCCACTCGGCCGACGGTGCGTGCGTGGCCGCCGTGGCCGAACCGAACCCATGAGGTTAACTTACGCGCTGCGCGGGCGCTACGCCCGTTGCCGGCCCCGCGATCTCGGTTGCAGCCCCGTGCGACCAACGTAGAATGCAGGCTTTCCCGAGGCCGGGAGCCGATTCTGCGCTCCCTCCGGCGAGAGGCCGAACATGGAAACCCGCATCGAAGTCGCGCTCAAGGAAGGTCTCGTCGACGCCACGGGACTCGCGCTGGAGTCCGACATCCGCGACCACGGGATCGAAGCGATCCGCGGCGTCCGCGTGGTGCAGGTGTACCTGATCGAGGGCGAACTCGAGCCCGCCGATGCAGCGAGGATCGCGCGCGACCAGATCGTCGACCCCGTCGCCGAGGTCTTTCGCGTCGACGATGCGTTGCCGGTGCCCGATCCGCCTCACGCCACCAACGGCCACGGACCCGCGCCCGTTCACGAGATCAAGGTCATCAAGAAGCCCGGCGTGACCGATCCCGTCGGCGAGAGCGCCTGCCGCCAGTTGCGCACGCTCGGCACCGACGTCGCTGCGGTGCGCACCGCGCGGCGCGTGTTCCTCTACGGCGACCTCGACGAGCCGAGCCGCCACGAGATCGCCGAGCGCATCCTCTCGAATCCGCTCATCGAGACCGTTCTCTACGGGGACGAGCCGCTTCCCGGGCCGCCGCAACCGCTCGGCTACGCGTTCGAACGGGTCGACGTCCCGATCCGCGACCTCGACGACGACGCGCTCGTCGCCCTCACCCGCGCCCGCGCGCTCTCGCTCGACGCCAAGGAAATGACGACGATTCGCGACTGGTACCGCGCGGCCGATCGCGACCCGACCGACGTCGAGCTCGACACGATCGCGCAGACGTGGTCCGAGCACTGCAAGCACAAGACGCTCGGCGGTCCCGTCGATTGCGGCGACCGGCAATACACCAACCTGCTCAAGCAGACGATCATGCAGGCCACGCGCGACCTCGATCTGCCGTGGTGCGTTTCGGTGTTCCACGACAACGCCGGGATCATCCGCTTCGACGACGGTCACGACGTGTGCTTCAAGGTCGAAACGCACAATCATCCCTCCGCACTCGAGCCGTACGGCGGCGCGGGAACGGGCATCGGCGGCGTGATCCGCGACATCCTCGGCACGGGCCTCGGCGCGCGGCCGATCGTCAACACCGACGTGTTCTGTTTCGGTCCGCTCGACCTCGAGCGCGACCGCGTCCCGCAAGGCGCGCTGCATCCGCGCCGCGTGATGAAGGGCGTCGTCGCGGGCGTTCGCGATTACGGCAACCGCATGGGCATCCCCACGGCGAGCGGCGCCGTCGTCTTCGACGAACGCTA
>JAUIME010000894.1 GCA_030433195.1 bacterium | reverse complement strand
CCTCGAATACGACCTGTTCGTTCGCGTGCGCACGACCATCGGCGAGCACATCGATCGTCTGCAGCGCGTCGCGCGTGCGCTCGCCGAGTTCGACGCGCTCGCGTCGCTCGCCGAGGTCGCCGCGAAGCATCGCTACGTCTTTCCCGAGCTCGACGACTCGCGCGACCTCGCGGTGCTCGACGGTCGCCACCCGGTTCTCGACGTCACGCAAACGCACGAGGACTTCATCCCGAACGATACCGTGCTCGATGCCGAGCGGCGGCGGTTCTTGCTCATTACCGGACCGAACATGGCCGGCAAGTCGACGTACATCCGCACGGCCGCGTTGCTCGTGCTCATGGCGCAGATCGGCAGCGGCGTGCCGGCTCGCGAAGCGCGCGTCGGCGTCGTCGATCGGATCTTCACGCGCGTCGGGGCTTCCGACGAACTCACGCGCGGCAAGAGTACGTTCATGGTCGAGATGGACGAGACGGCGCTCATTCTCAACAAGGCGACCGATCGTTCGCTGATCGTTCTCGACGAGGTCGGACGCGGGACGTCGACGTTCGACGGCGTCAGCATCGCGTGGGCGATCTCCGAGTACGTGCACAACCGCATCGCCGCACGCACGCTCTTCGCGACGCACTACCACCAGCTCACGGACCTCGCCGAGATCTACCCGGGCATCGTCAACTGCCACGCGAGCGTGCACGAGTCGGGGGACGACGTCGTCTTCTTGCGCAAGATCGTCGAGGGCGGCACCGACAAGAGCTACGGGATTCACGTGGCACAGCTCGCGGGCGTGCCGCGCGACGTCGTGAATCGCGCGCGCGAGATCCTCGACGAACTCGAGGAGGAGGCCGGCGAGCTCAACCGCAAGCTGCGCGAGCTTGCGGGTGGCGATGCCGTCAAGAAGCCGCGTACGATGCAGCTCTCGCTGTTCCGTCCGATCACCGATCCGGCCGTGGACGTCATCCGCAACACCGACCCCGACGCGATCGATTCCGAGACCGCACTCGCGACGCTGCGCCGGCTCCGTGAACTCGTCCGCTGACGGCAGGCCGCGCGTAGCGGTGCTGTTCGAGTATCCCACGTTGAACGGCGGCGAACGCTCCGCGCTGGCCGTACTCCCGGCGATCCGTCGCGAGTTCGACGTCGTCGCGTTCGCTCCCGCCGAGGGCCCGCTCGCGACGGCACTCGCGGACGCCGGCGTGCGACACGTCGCGGCAGGCGGGCGCTCGGGGGTCGCGCTCTCCGAGCGGCGGCGCGATCTGGCGGAGCGACTCGGCGCGCACCCCGTCGATCTGTTGCACGCGAACAGTCTGGCGATGACGCGGCTCGCGGGACCCGTCGCGCGGGAGCTCGACATTCCTTGCGTGGGCCATGTTCGCGACATCGTGCGGCTCGGTGCGGCGGCGCGCCGCGACGTCGGCATGGCGTCCGTGCTCATTGCGGTGTCCGATGCCGTGCGTGCGTTCCACACCGGAGAGGGGCTCGGCGCTGCGCCGTGGCGTGTCGCGTACAACGGGATCGATCTCGATCGATTCTGTCCGGACGATACGGACGGCGCCGCGATCCGCGACGAGCTCGGCATTCCGTACGACGCGCCGATCGTCACGACGATCGGGCAGATCGGGCTTCGCAAGGGGCTCGACGTTTGGGCGGATGCGGCCGCGCGCGTCTCGGAGCGTCATGCGGCCGTGAACTTCGTCGTGGCGGGGGAGCGGCACTCGACCAAGGACGAGTCGATCCGTTTCGAGGCCGACGTGCGCGAGGCCGCCGAGCGTGCGCCGCTTCACGGGCGATGCCGATTCGTCGGGTTTCGCGACGACGTGCCCGCGCTCCTCGGCGCCACGGACGTCCTGCTCCACTGCGCGCGCCAAGAGCCGCTCGGGCGCGTCTTGCTCGAGGCGGCGGCGTGTGGTGTCGCGGTCGTCGCGACCGACGTCGGCGGGACGCGT
>JAUIME010000893.1 GCA_030433195.1 bacterium | reverse complement strand
GCCGTCGAGCAATCGCGCGATGCCGGGATGCGAAAGGCGCGCGAGCGTTTGCCGCTCGGTGCGGAATCGCTCGAGGACTTCCATGCGGTCGGTGCGGTCGCGGATCACCTTGATGGCGACCGTTTGTTCGTATTCGTCGTCGTCGCGTACGGCGAGGAAGACCGTTCCCATTCCGCCCGACGCGATCTCGCGCTCGACGCGGTACGAACCGAGCTTCGTCCCCGCGGGCAACGGAGGATGCAGGTTCGATTCGAACGGACCCGCGGCGAGGTCGGCCGCGATCGGTGACTCGATGAAGCTGTCCGTGACCGCGTCGGCGACGAGCAGTTTCTCGACCTGCGCGCGCAGCGCGGGGTCGTTCGCGCAAGCATGGTCGAGAAACGCCGCGCGTTCGTTCGGCGGCACGTCGAGCACGCGCTCGAACAGCGACTCGATCCGTTGCCAGCGCTCCGCTTCCATCGTCGTCTCCTCGTGCGCACCGCGATGCGGCGCCGTCGGTCACTCGTCGCGCGTCACTTCGGTGCGCAGCCAAGCCTTCGCGAGCCGCCATCCCCGCTCGACGGTTCGCGTCGACACGTCGAGCACGTGGGCCGTCTCCTCGATCGTGAGTCCACCGTAGAAGCGCAACTCTACGATACGGCTCTTCTGCGGATCGAAATCGGCCAAACGATCGAGAGCCTCGTCGAGCGCCAAGACGTCGGCCGCACGATCGGCGAGGGCGTCGAGCGCTCCGTCGAGCGCCTCGTCGAGGGCGATGCGTTCGCGATCTCCCCCGCGCTTCTGCGCGCGACGCTTCTCGGCGTGGTTGACGAGAACGCGCCGCATCGCGGTCGCGGCGACGGTCATGAAATGCGCACGATTCTCCCAGTTGCGTTCGCGCTCGGCGACGAGCCGCAAGTACGCTTCGTTGACGAGTGCCGTGGCCTGGAGCGTGTGCCCCTCGCGCTCGCGTTGCAGCTGTCGGCGCGCAAGCCCGTGCAACTGGGCATAGACGACCGGCAGCAGCTCTTCGAGCGCGTCTCCGCTTCCATCGCGGACCGCGGACAGGATGCGCGTGACTTCATGCTCGTTCACGACGCCCAGCGTACCGTCTCGGCGCGCGACTGGCCATCGGGTCGCGCCGCTCGTGACGGGGTGGTGTCGTCGGTCCGACGGTGGTCGCGGGGCGGTCGCCTGTGCAAATCCAGGATGCCCTGGCGGTAAGGAGGCAATCGCCTCGTATCCGTGGCGGGATCCGGCTTCATCTTGCGTTCCGACCCGGCCGATGTTGAGATAGCCAGCCCTTCGGTCGCGTCGGGAGCCCGATGTGGCGAAGCGAAGGAGATTTCGAAGCCGGACGACATCGCAATCAGGAGATCTGATGGGACCGTACTGCCGCCTCCGCCACGTTCTCGCTCGACTCGGCTCGAGTGCCTCGCCGCTTGCCCTTTCGCTCGCATGTTGCCTCGTTGCCGCCTCATCCTCTCCCGGCATCGCGGGAGAGCCGACATTGCCGGTCGACGGGGAGGCGGGCACGCAGGACGCGATCGCCGCGCACGGTGGTCGAGCGCTGACCTTCGACGAGATGATGCACTTCCGCGAGATCCGCGGCGAGTCGATCTCGGCCGACGGTCGTTGGATCGCGTTCGAAGCGGCTCCGGGGCGTGGCGACGGCGAGGTGCGAATCGTCTCGACCGACGGCGATCGACGGTTCACGTTGCCGCGCGGTTCGCGACCCTCGGTCACGCGTGACGGACGCTTCGCGGTCGCGGTGCGGCGCGCGTCGGAGCTCGACGACGAAAAGGACCGCGATCCGGCGGGGCTGTGGCTCGTCGATCTCGAGACGGGAGCGACGCTCGAGTTCGATCGTGTGAGGTCGCACGCGTTGAGCCGGGATTCGCAGTGGCTCGCGATCCTGCACGGAGACGAGCCCGAGGCCGACGCCGACACGCCGGCGTGGGCTCCG
>JAUIME010000118.1 GCA_030433195.1 bacterium | reverse complement strand
TCGCGACGATGATGACCTTCAAGAACTCGTAGAACTTGTGGTAGCTCGCGCCCGGATACGTCGCGAGGAACACCGACGCCGTCACGAGAATCAGCAGCAGGATGAGCACCCAGGTTCGCCCCTCCATGACGAGGTAGCGGCGGTTCGGCGGGCGCAGAAGAAAGCCGAGGAACATGGCCACGGCGATGTAGAAGCTCAGTCGGTACTGGTTCGCGACACCCCAGGTGAGGTCCTGCGTACGGTTGTAGGCGAGGATCGAGAACACCACCATCCCGTAGAACGGCTTCACGAAAGCCACCGGGATGGAGAGGAATCCCCAAGTCAGGACGATGAGATCGCGCATCGTACAGCACCGTTTCGCGGCGAGAGAAACCTCGGAACCGCAGCGGATAATATACCTTATCGCTCCGCGCGCCCCGCGGCGCGCGACGCCTTCGGAGTTTTCGGAAACCGCGCCGCGGCAACTCCAGCAGAAACGCCGTCTTCCGCCTCGAAAGGCATCACCGGTTCGTTGCGATCAGGGCTCACGAAGATCTACGGCTGGCTGGCATCTCGGATCACCCCAGGAATCCGCAACTCGCAGTACGCCTACCTCGAGGCGCTCGAGCGGCACGTCCCGGGGCGCTCGGTCTGGCTCGACGTCGGCTGCGGTCACCACGTCGTCCCCGACTGGATGTCGATCGATCCCGACCGACGCACACGACTGCTCGCCGCCGCCACGCTCGTCGGCGTCGACCTCGACCTGCCGTCGCTTCGGAAGAACGAGGAGCACGACTGGCTCGTGTTCGGTCGCATCGATCCCCTCCCGTTTGCCGACGCGACCTTCGATCTCGTGACCGCGAACATGGTCGCCGAACATCTCGACGATCCGGTCGCGGGGCTCGCGTCCGTGCGCGACGTGCTGCGCCCCGGCGGCACCTTCGTCTTCCACACTCCCAACCTTCGCAGCCCCCTCGCGCGACTCTCGTCGTGGCTCCCGCAGTGGATCAAGAACCCGCTGATCCTGTTGCTCGAGGGGCGTCACGAGGACGACGTGTTCCCGACGCGGTACCGATTGAACACCGAGGCGGCGGTCCGGACCGTCGCCCGCGAGGCGGGTCTCGACGTCGTCGAGCTCGAACACGTCGAAACGACGGCCACGACGTCACGGCTCGGGCCGCTGTCGGTGTTCGAGCTGCTCTGGATCCGTCTGCTGCGCCGCCCGACGCTCGCCTGTCTGCGGACGAATCTCGTGGTGGTCCTGTCGCGGCCGGGCGCGGCGGATTCGACGAATTGACGGAGCGCCTCAGACGCCGAGTCGGCGCGTCGTGAGCAGGCGTTCGAGCTTCTCGACCGATCGATCCCAACAGTACTCGGACTCGATCTGACGGCGCGCGGCCTTGGCGAGTTCGACGCGTCGCGTGCCGTCTTCGAGAAGGCGCACGACCGCGTCGGCCATCGCGGCGGGCTCGTCGGCGATCACGAGGTCGCGACCGCTCTCGGCCGAGATTCCGAGGAATGCCTTCGATGAGGCGACCACCGGCGCCCCGCTACTCATCGCCTCGAGCACCTTGTTCTGCACGCCCTGCGCAACACGAAGCGGCGCGACGGCGACCGCAGCCTGGTGCAAGTACTCGCCGATGTCCGGGACGCCGCCCGTCACGCGGATGCCGTCCTTCGCGTCGAGCTCGCGCACGCGCGGTGCCGGATGCCGTCCGATGATCCAGAACTCGGCGTCGGGCCGTCGTTCGCGCACGAGTGGGAAGACGTCGTTCGCGAAATGCACGACCGCGTCGACGTTCGGAAAGTAATCCATCGCTCCCGTGAACGCGATGACGGGTCCGCGCTCGGCCGGCGCTTCGAACGGGAAGCGTTCGAAGTCCACGCCGTTGTGGATCGCGTCGGCCGAGCCGTGCCCGTGATGCCGCCGCAGCTCTTCGCATTCGTCGTCGGTGCAGACCACGGTGTGGTCGAAATGTTCGAGCAGATACGACTCCCACGACTTCATCCGCGAGGCTTCGAGGCGATAGAGCCACGACTTCGGCCCGCGTGTCATCGCCGCGTACTGCCGCCATTTCTCCGAATCGAGGTCGACGAGGTCCATGACGCGTGCCCCGTCGGTCGCCGCGTCGAGAGCGTAGCGCCCCATCGAGGACGAGAACGCGAGCACGGCATCGAAGCGCGTGGCACGCGAGACGTCGCGGACCCAACGTGCGAACGCGCCGTCGTGGAAGTACCCGAGCGAGAGCGGGCGCCCGCGGAGCAACTCCACGCCGCCCCAAAACAGAGCGGGAATGCGCTGGATTCGATCGACGCGGACGTGCTCGCACATCGACTCGAGCTTCGGGACATGCGCGAGATCGTCGGGATCATCGACGAAGCACCCGAGCGTCACGCGATGCCGCGCCGCGAGATACTCGAGCTCGTGATACGAGCGGATCTTGTCTCCCTTGTCGGGAGGATACGGAATGCGATGACAAAGGAAGAGGATCTCGAGGCGTCGCTGCGACACGTCAGACCCTCGCCGCCTCACCGTACCGACGGCTCCGGCGGGCCTGCGGCGATTCGGCATCGCCGGTGATCACGCAACCCGTGATCGGGACGCCCGTCTGGCGCAGGTGATCGAGCGTCTTCGCCACGGTCTCCTTGGGCGTCGTGTGGAGCCGTACGACGAGCAGCGCCGAGTCGCAGTGCTTGGCGACGATCGCCGCGTCGGCCGCTTCGCCGACCGCGGGCGTATCGACGAGCACGAAGTCGTAGTCGTCGCGAAGATCGAGCAGGCACGCGCGCGTCGCGGGAAGCGCGAGGAGCTCGGCCGGGTTGCCGGCCGCCCCGCCGCACGGGAGGATGTCGAGATTCTCGATCACCGTCTCGGCGATGCAATCGTGCGCGGCCACTTCGCCGCGCAAGACGTCGGCGAGCCCTTGCGGCGCCACGTCGTCGAGAAACTCGCCGAGCGCCGGATCGCGCAGGTTGGCATCGACGAGCAGAATGCGCAGATCGCCACGCTCGGCCAGCGAAGCGCCGAGCCGGTGCACCGTCGTCGACGTGCCCTCGCCGCTTTGCGATCCGGTCACGACGAGCAGGCGCGGCCGCTTCTCGCGCGGAATGGCCAGGAGGTTCGCGCGCACGGCTCGAAACTGCTCGGTGATCGAGTCGTCGGCCGCGATGCGCGACGTCTCGGCCGGGGCCCCCGGATCGAGGACCACGAGCTCTTCGGCGAGCACGCGCCCACGGCGGCGACCCTCGTGCGAGGCGTTCGACTTCGACAGCGTCCAGCGCTTCAAGAATCCGAGCACGTCACGGCACCTCGATCAACGGATCTGTTCGCGGAACGCCGTGATGGAGTCCCGCACGAACCCGGGCAAGAGCTCCGGGAACTGCGTGTAAACGAGCCCGAACGCGACCCCGCTGAAGACGACGAGGATCGTGAAGACCACGGCCATCGAACGGCGGCGGCGACCTCGTTCGATCTCGAGGTTGCTGCGGATCGTCTGGACCGTCCCCATGACGGGGATGTCGAGCAGCGTCTTGGCCTCGGACACCGAAGCGATCGATCGCGACAAGAGGTACAAGAGCACCGACAAGCCGAGCCCGACCAGAAGCCCGAGGGCAATACCGCCCGCGATCCAAAGGGGTCGATTCGGTCCCGAGGGGTTGCTCGGCACGCGCGCTTGATCGACGGTTTCGAAGTAGAACTGCGCGGTTTTGCGGGCACTCTCCCAGTTGCGCGTCGAGCGCGCGAAGGCCGTGCTCGCCTCGGCGAGGCGGGCCGCTCCCATGTCGATGGCGGACTGAAGATCGGCCTGGCGCCGCATGACGTGGGGCAGCTCTCCGGCGCGACGCTGGTTCTCGGTGCGATCGACGATGAGGCCGGTGCGCTCCTGCTTGAGCTTCTTGATCTGATCCCTGGTATCGCGGATCTTCTGCTGCGCGTCGAGGAACGCCTGGTTCTCGCCGATGACGATGCGTCGCACGAGCAGTCGATCTTCTTCGGCCAGCGCGGCCTCGGCTTTCTCGAGGTCGGCCCGGGCGACCTGCAAGGGCAGGTGCTTCTCGGTGTAGAGGTCGGCGAGATCGTTGACTTCGCTGCGAAGCTTGTCGACGCGCTCCTTCGCCTTGGCCCAGCGCGGATTCTCGCGGGTGTCATCGGTCTCGCTGAGCTTGTTGATGCCCTCGATTCGCTCGGTCTCGTTCTCGAGCGTCTCTTCGTGCTTGGAGATCTTCGCATCGACGCGACGCAACTCGCTGTCGATCCGCTCGCGCTCGATCTGCGTTTGCGGCTTGGCCGTCGCGAGCTCGAAGAAGAACTCGCTCTCGAGAACCCGCATCGCGTCGAAACGCTTGCGCTGCTCGTCCTGGATGGCTTCGAGGCGCTTCTTGTCTTCGTCGTAGACCCTCTTCACCGTCTCGAGGTAGCCGTTGACGAGCGAGCTCACGTACTGATCGCGAAGCTGGTTCGCGACGTTCGCCGAAGCACTCGGACTCACGTCGGTGTAGCTCAGGACGACCGTCGTGTCCCCCGCGGTGGCCGTCAGGATCTCGAGCTCGACTTCGCTCAGGATCTCGCGCGCCACTTGATCGACGGACTTGCCTCCCTTGGCCAGATCGAGATCCTCGACCACCGTCCTCGCGTTCGCGAACGCGCGAAGGTCTTCGCGGATCGTCGCGATGCGACGCTGGAACGGGACGCCGACGAGGGCCGGTCCGAGGACCTGCGAGACGGCGGTCGGATCCTTCACGAGGAAGACCGTACGCGCCGTGTAGACGTCGGGCTTGGCCATCGCGAGGAAGATCCCCGCGATGCCGATCACGACGACGCAACCGAGGATCAGCCATCGTCGGCGCGAGGCGATCTCGATCAGATCGTGAAACGTGAGTTGTCGGCCTTGTTGTTCTTCCATCACGTCTTTCCGCTTCCCCGTCCGCCCGTCAGAAGAAGACCGAGCCGTTGCGTCCCCCGACGTTCTGCCCCTGTTCGATACGTTCGGCGACCTCGTCGAGCCCGCGGAACTGGGCCGGGATCAGGAGTCCCCGGACGAGGGTGCTCATCGCCGCTCCGAACAGCTTGAACGGGATCAGCGCCTTGTCGAGCAAGTCGAACGCGACCCCGACCGGGGTGTACGGAATCGATACGATGTCGTCGGCGCGCAGTTGGATGTTCGTCGACGAATCGCCCCGGTGCACCATGGCGTAGTGGTTGTAGTAGAACACTTCGGGCGCGACCGGGTCAGCCCTGAGGACCTTGATCTTGCTGGTGTCGGAGAACAGCGGCAGCGTCGACGACATGATGAGGTCGAAGGCCGTCTGGTCCCCCGTGAGCGCGACCGTACGGCCGGTCTTCGGCGTCAGTACGAAGATGCGCTTGGACGCCTTGACGTTGACGAGCACGACGAGGTCGAGCTTCTTCATGTAGTCGGAGAGCAGCTTCGTGAGCAGGTCTTCGATCTCTTTGGACGTCAGCCCGGCGATGTGCACGCTGCCGATGAGCGGCACCGTGATGCGTCCGTCGGGGCCGATCTGCTGCTGCAGGTTGAGCTCGGTGTAGTTCAGCGATTGAATGACGATGCCGTCGCGCGGCGCGACACGGAACTCGTCATCGTCCCCGGCTTCGTACTTGCGACCGAAGCCCTCTTGAACGCGCAAGCGCTGCATCTCGCGCGACTCGGGGACCGACGCACAGCCGGTGAGCATCGTGCTCCCCAAAAGTGCGAAGGCGATTGCGAAGGCGGCGACGGGAAGCCCGAACCGCGAGCCCTGGATCTCACGATCCGGGACTCGGAAATGCGTCGAAGGGCGTGGCACGATCGTCCTCATGATGGTTCCATCCGGACATCGGCGTTGGAGCGACCAGGTCTGCGAGGTCGCATCGCATTCACAGAAACCGAATCCACCGCCCCCGGTCGTTCACGACTCGTTGGCTCGCCGCCTCGGCGACGCGCCACTTTCACGGTGCGGCTCGGACGAGCCGGCCGGTGGTTCCTGCGGGTGGGTCCGATACCGTTTCGTATCGGTCGAAACCTCGATTTTAGTAAAACCTTTTGCACGCGAAAATCGATTTCCCTAGAATTTAACCGGAACTCACATGGGCGGTTAGGACCGACCGGCGGCACCGACAGGAAGCATGCCGGAACGGATCCGAACCTGGTGAGCAAGTCGGAAGTTCGCTTCGCCGGCGATGGCAGCGAGATCGTGGCGCCTCGACGAGGTGCCGGCTGTCCGCGCCCGGCCAAGAGAAGCACCCAGCGAACTTCGCACGCGCTGAACAGAAACCAACGCGCCACACGGATGTCCGCGTTCGACGAACGTCGAGCGCTACGTTGGGGTCACTCGTCGGGGAGGGCGAAGCGACCATGAAGCGACTGGATCCACTGACTCGTCTGGAGTCGCTGTACCAGCAGACTCTGGACGGTCTCGACGCCGTGCGCCGCGTCGGCGAAATCCTCGGCGAGACCTTCGACGAGAAGCAGATCTGCGAGCGCGCGGTCGGGATCTTCGTCGACTCGCTGCCGTTCGAGAACTGCTCGATCCTGCTGCTCGACTCGGCCCGCAAGCGGCTCCGGTTGCGCGCGGCCTCCGGCAAGGGCGACGACCGCCTCTCGGACGATGTGCGGGGTGCCCTCAACAAGACGCTCGAAATCCCGGTCGGCGAGGGTATCGCGGGCCAGGTCGTCGCGACGGGCGAGCCGATCCTGATCACCAACGCGGGACGCAATCCGCAGTTCAAGCCTCTCCCCTCGCCGATCCCGATCCGCTCGTTGTTGTGCCTGCCGATCCACTCGAAGGACGACATCATCGGCGTGATCAACCTCAGCCACCCCGAGATCGAAGAGATCTCGATCGATCAGGAGAAGACGCTCGAAGTACTCTCCCGCATGGTCGGGCAGTGCATCACGATCAGCCGGTTGAGCTCCGACCTCATCTCCGAGCGGCTCCGGCGATCCGAGCGGCTCATCACCCTGGGCCAACTCTCGGCGTCGGTCGCGCACGAGGTCAACAATCCGCTCACCAACATCCTGCTCCGCGCCCAGCGCTTGCAGACGAGCGAAGGGTCGAGCGACCGCGACCGCGAGATGGCGGCCGAGATCCAGGAAGAGAGCGAACGCATCGCGACGATCCTGCGCAACATCCTCGACTTCTCGCGCGCCCGCAACCCCGAGACGCGCCCGAGCGACGTCCACGAGTCGATCCACCGCACGCTCGCCCTGACGGTCCCGCTGCACGCCGAGAAGGCGAAGATCAAGATCGAACGCGACCTCTGCGAGGACCTGCCGCACGGCCTCGTCGATCCGCACGAGCTCGAACAGGTATTCACCAACCTCGTGATCAACGCCATCCACGCGATGGACGGCAAGGGGCATCTGTGTATCTCCACGAGCGCTCGCAGCGGGCAGATCGACATCCGGTTCCGCGACAACGGCTGCGGAATGGACGAAGAGCAGATGGAGCAGATCTTCGAGCCCTTCTACACCACGCGCGGCGAGTCCGGGGGAACGGGACTCGGTTTGGCCGTTTGCCGGCAGATCGTCAGGAGCTACGAAGGCGAGCTGACGGTCGAGAGCGAGCCCGGCAAGGGCGCGACGTTCTGTGTCACGATTCCGGCCGTTCCCGAGACCGAACCGGTTCCGACAGCCGCGAGTCGCGGTTCTCGCCGACCCGGCCCGACCCGGCCTGCGCGCTGATCCCAGAGGTGCTGCGACCCCCAGAGGTGCTGCGACCCCGGAGGCACTGCCTGAAGCGCTGACACCAACGCGACCGAATCCGAACGCTCGACGCCCCTCGCGGGCACGCGTACGCTCCGACGATCGAACCGCGTCAGTTCGCGACGGGTTCCGGGAACTCGGGGGTCTCGAGCATCGGGCGCCGTCGGGTGCGGCTCCGATTGAGCACGGCCCCCGCGACGCGGACCCCGAGGCCCGTGAGGTACTCCTTGCCCGCGACGGCTTCTTCGCGCGACGTCTGGTAGGCGCCGACGACCATGAGCGTCGAATCGGCGAGCCTTCCGAGCACCACCACGTCGTTCCCGCAGAGGATCGACGGCGCGTCGACGACGATGCGATCGTACGTGCGGCGCAACGTCTCGAACGTCCGCTCGATCTCGTCTTCCATGAAGATCTCGCTCGGATTGAGCGGAACCGGCCCGCTCGGAAGCACCGAGAGATTCGGGACGCCCGACTTGCGGATACACGCCTCGAGCGACTCTCCGGCAGCGACCACCGAGGAAAGCCCACGGTCGTTCACGGTATGGAAGATTCGATGGACGTTGGGATCGCGCATGTTGGCGTCGATCAGCAGCGTTTCGTGCCCCTCTTGCGCCATCGCGACAGCGAGGTTCGACGCGGTCGTCGTCTTACCCTCGCGTCGTCCAGCACTCGTGACGACGATGAGCTGATCGGCGGGCACGGCCCGCAGCCCCGAGCTTCTGCTCGAACGCCCGCCCGATCGCGCGCCGCCGCCGACCCGGCTGCCTCCTCGCGCCAAGCCTGCGTCGGACTGCACGGCGTGCAATCGACTCATGCCCGAACAGATGCCGCGGAACGCCTCGGACACATCGCTCGCGGGCTGCTCCACCGTGATGAGCTTGACGCGCTCGGACGCGTTGCGGCCGCCGAGCCGAGGGATCATGCCGAGAGACGGAACCCGCAACACCGAGCGAATGTCCCGATTGCCCTTGATACTGTCGTCGAGAAGCTCGAGGACGAAGACGAGGATCGTCCCGCCGAGAATCCCCGCGACCAGCGCGATGACCAGATTGCGGATCGGCTGGGGGCGCACCGGGCGCGTCGGAGTGCCCGCGGCGTCGACGATCTCGGCACGCACACCCGACGGTGCGGCCGCGTGCGCGAGCCACGCCTCGGCCTTGCGGTCGCGCAGGTCGTCGCGCGCCTCGCGTAGCGCCTGGCGGCGATCGACGGCGCCGTTGACCCGTTCGAGCTGGTCACGCAGCATGTTCGCGCGGTCGTCGGCAACGTCGAAGCGCTTCTTCGCGCGTTTGGCTTCGAGGCGCGCCGATCCGAGTCGGCGATCGAGCAGCATCAGCGCCTCGGCCTCGAGCCCTTCGATGCGACCGTTGGTCGCTGCGAGGCCCTTCTCGATCGCTTTCAAATCGCTCAGTCGGTAGCCGCGTCGTTCGAGCAGTCGTTCGCGATCGGCCTCGTGCTCGGACTGCACGGCGCGCAGCTCGGCGAGCCTGTCGAGGCGGGCGCGATCCTCGAGGAGTCCGAGGCGAATCTCGAGCGGATCGCCCTGTTCGCGCGACGTCTCGACGGCGGCCAAGCGGCGCTCGATGGCCTCCACCGCCTCGCGCGACGCGAACGCCGCGTCCCGGAGGGTCGCGAGCGAGGCTTCCTGCTCACCGAGCTCGGCCTCCAGTCGCCACGCGCCCCGATCGGTCGTGAGTTCGTCGAGGCGCTTCTCACAGGCATCGAGGTCGGCGGCGATGCGCCGCTCTTCTCGCGTGAGGTCTTCCCACGCGGCCGTGTCCATCGGGGCCGCCGCGGCCTCGCGCTCGACGAATTGCCGCGCCAGCGCATCGAGAGCCTCCGCGACGCGCTCGGGATCGCGGCCTTCGAGCGTCACGCGGACGAGATCTCGATCGGCATCGCCCGCAATGCGGATGCGTTCCCGCAGGAGCTCGAGGATCCGCTCGCGGGACAGCCCTTCGAACTCGGGCCAAGCCTCGATCGACTCGGCTTCGATCCATGCCTCGAGAGCCTCCCGACTCGCGAGGCTTCCGAGACGATTTCGCGCGATCCGGGGTGCGTCGCTACGCGTCGCGTCCGCGACGTTCACCGAGCGCTCGCCGCCCCCTCCCGCCGACGAGAACGCCGCCTCCACGGCGGACATCCGCGCCAACTCGACGGCCGGATCATGACCCTCGACGAGCAGCGTCGTCTCCGCGCGGTAGACCGGCGGAACGACGAAACTGCCGACGCCGACGACCCCGACCACGAGTACGAAGAACAAGAGGCCGGCGCCCGATCTGCGGCGCAGGGAGAAGACTGCCTGCCGAATTCGTTGGGACCGAGAGTCGATCACGGAAGGGTCGAATGCCAGGAACGGGACATCCCGAAAACCGGCGACCGGGGAACCGCCGAACCTGCGGGCTGAAAGTAGAGCCCCACGCCTCTTATATCGGACCGATGTAGCACGCTCTCCCGCCGAAAATCCGATCGACCGGCTCGGGACGTACGCGGGAGATCACCGAAAGAAGCGGAACCACGTGATCCAGAATATCGCGGCGATGCCGTCGCGCCACGTGATCTTCTTGCCCTCCTTGTAGTCACGGCCGTGGTACGAGATGGGTACCTCGTAGATGCGCCAGCGTCCCCGGGACACCTTGGCCGTGATCTCGGGCTCGAACCCGAACCGATTCGAGCGCAACCGGAGGCCCTCCAGAACCTCCCGGCGGAACACCTTGTAGCAGGTCTCCATGTCCGTGAG
>JAUIME010000117.1 GCA_030433195.1 bacterium | reverse complement strand
CTTCAGCGATGCCTTCACGCAGGCCTACCAGCGCGACGGCCTGCCGGGGATCCGCATCCCGCCGCTGCACCCGACGTTCCTGATGCTCGAGCGCGAGCTGGCCGGCGACGGCGCCATCGCGATCGAATCGAAGGGGCGGCTCGCGGGCTTCATCCTCGCCCGCGCCCACGGGGCCGACGGGTGGTTCGGCCCGCTCGCCATCGCCCCGCGGTTCCAGGGGCAGGGGCTCGGCAAGGAGCTCGTGCGCCGCGCGATCGCTTATCTCATGGAGCGGCGCTGCTCGACCATCGGCCTCGAGACGATGCCGCGCACGTACCGCAATCTCGGTCTGTACACGAGCCTCGGCTTCCGGCCCGGGCACCTCGTCATGACGTGCCAGGTCCAGATCCCGGCCGAAGTGCCCCGGGTTCCCGGCGAGGCGCCGGCCTTCCTGCTGAGTTCACTCGTCGAATCGCAACGCGAGCAGATCTGGCCGTCGCTCGTCGACCTGTGGAATCGCATCTGCCCCGGCGTCGACTACACGAGGCCGATGCAAGCGACCCTCGACGCCCACTACGGCGACGTGCTGCTCACCCTCGATGGCGATCGCGTCACCGGCTTCCTGCACTTCCACCACTCGCCGTACTTCCTGACCGACGGCACCGGCGTCCTGCGTATCGCCCGCATCGGCGCCCTTCGCGACGGCACGGCATTCCCGCGCCTCATGTCCGCCCTCGCCGAGTACGGCCAAGTCCACGGCATGGAAGAGCTCTACGTCCGCTGCCAATCCGACGACTGGGAAACCTCCAAGCAGATCTTCGGCTGGGGCTTCCGCATCACGCATACCGACCTGCGCATGAGCCTCGAGACGCACCCCGAGCGCGTGTCCCCCGACACGATCTTCTTCACGCGCTGGGGCTGAGCAGCCGAACTATCCCGGCTGCTTCGCGAGGCGTTCGATCGTGATGGTGCCCGATGCGCCGGCGATGTCGATCGACTCGGTGTGCGCGCCGTCGGCCGCCTTCGATTCGCCGATCGTGATCTCTTCGGCGAGCGTGGCTTCGGCGATGTCGGTCTGGTGCGCCGTTGCCGCGGCGGCCGCGGCTTCGGGCAAGACGAGGCCGAGGCGGATGCGATCCGAGACGTCGAGGTCGGCGTTCTTGCGCGCGTTCTGGATCAGGCGTACGAGGTCGCGGGCGGTGCCTTCGCGTTCGAGCTCGGGCGTCACCTCGATGTCGAGGGCGACGATGACGCGGTTGCCGGGCAGCGCTTGGCTCGCGAGGCCTTCCTTCGGCTGCAGGCGCAGCTCGAACTCTTCGGCTTGCAGCGTCTCGCTACCGACCGTGACCGTGCCGTCGTCGTTCGCGTTCCACTCGCCGCGGTTGGCGGCGGCCATGACGTCCTTCATGCCCTTGCCGAGACGCGGGCCGAGTGCGCGCGCGTTCACCTTGAGCACGAAGTCGCCGAGGTCTTCGAGGTTCGGCGAGAGCTTCACCTCTTTGACGTTGACCTCGCCGCGCACGAGATAGAAGTACGGCTCGAGCGCGTCGGTGCCTTGCCCCGCGATCGTGAGCGACTGCAACGGCAGGCGGCTTCGCAAGTCGTTCTCCTTGCGGATGCCGAGCGCGGCGGAGCACACGTCACGAACGAGGTCCATGTCGGCGACGAGCTTCTCGTCGGCCGGCAACGACGCGGCATCCGGCCAGTCGGTGAGATGCACGCTGTCTTCGCGCGTGAGACCGCGGTAAATCTCCTCGGTGATGAGCGGCAGCAACGGCGCCGCGACGCGCATCACGGTCGTAAGCACGGTATAGAGCGTATCGAACGCGTCTTGGTCGACGGTGTCACGGTCGCCCTTCGCGTTCCAGAAGCGCGCGCGGCTGCCGCGGATGTACCAGTTGTTGAGCGCGTCCATGAACGCGCTCACGGTCTGGCACGCACCCGAGATGTCGTACGCCTCGAGACGCTCGGTGGCCGACTCCACGAGCTCGCGCGTCTTCGCGAGGATGTAGCGATCGAGCAGTTGCTCCGAGTCGGTGCGGATCTTCGCTTCGACGCCGTCGGCGTTCGCGTATTGGCAGAAGAACGAGTACGCGTTCCACATCGGGTTGATCGCGAGACGCACCACTTCCGAGAAGCCCTTGCCTTCGCGATCGATCGCGAGGTTCTGTCCACGCAGGATCGGACTCGCGATGAGGTACCACCGCATCGCGTCGGCGCCGAACTTGTCGAACACCTCTTCGACGGGCGGGTAGTTGCGCAGCTTCTTCGAGAGCTTCTGGTTGTTCTCGTCGAGCACGACACCGTGGCAGATGCAGTTCAAGAACGGCGGCTTGTCGAAGAGCGCCGTGCCGAGCACCATCATCGTGTAGAACCAACCGCGCGTCTGCGCGATGTACTCGACGATGAAGTCGGCCGGGAAGTGGCTCTCGAACCACTCGCGATTCTCGAACGGGTAGTGCACCTGCGCGAACGGCATCGACCCCGACTCGAACCAACAGTCGAAGACGTCTTCGATGCGGCGCATCGTGCTCTTGCCGGTCGGATCATCGGGGTTCGGGCGCGTGAGCTCGTCGATGCCGGGACGGTGCAGATCCTTCACCTTCACGCCGAAATCGCGCTCGAGCTCTTCGCAACTTCCGTACACGTCGACGCGCGGATGGTTCGGATCGTCGCTCTTCCACACCGGGATCGGCGCGCCCCAGAAGCGGTTGCGACTGATACTCCAATCGCGCGCTCCTTCGAGCCACTTGCCGAACTGGCCGTCGCGGATGTGCGAGGGAATCCAGTCGATCTGCTGGTTCAGCTCGACCATGCGATCGCGGATCTTCGGCACGTCGAGGAACCACGAGCTGATCGCCTTGTAGATGAGCGGTTCGTCGGTGCGCCAGCAGTGCGGGTAGTTGTGCAGGTAGGTCTCGTGCTTGACGACCTTGCCTTCCTGCTTCAGCCGCTTGATGATCGGCTTGTTCGCATCGAAGACGAGCTCGCCTTCGTAGTCGGACACTTCCTTCGTGAAGCGCCCGCGACTGTCGACGGGGCAAAGCACCGGGATGTCGTTCTCGAGGCACACGCGATGGTCGTCCTCACCGAAGCCGGGCGCCATGTGCACGACGCCGGTTCCGTCCTCGGTGCTGATGAAGTCGCCCGCGAGCACGCGAAACGCGTTCGACGTCGACGCGAAGTACGGGAACAACGGCTCGTAGCTACGGCCGACGAGCTCGCTGCCCTTCATCGTGCCGACGCGCTCGGCTTTCTCGAGCTCCTTCTCGTAGCGACCCGCGGCATCGGCGCCGAGGACAAAGTGCTCGTCACCTTCCTTGTAGATCGCGTACTCGATGTCGGGACCGACCGCGAGCGCGAGGTTCGACGGCAACGTCCACGGCGTCGTCGTCCACGCGAGAACGCTCATCGCACCGGGATCGCCATCGGCCGGCTTCAACCGGAACGCGACCGTGAGCGCGGGATCCTGCCGCTCGCGGTACGAGTTGTCCATCCGCGTCTCGAAGTTCGAGACCGTGCTCTCCATCGCCCACGAATACGCCTGGACCTTCGTGCCTTCGTAGATGAGGCCCTTGTCGTAGAGCGTCTTGAACGCCCACAGGACACTCTCCATGTAGGGGAGGTCCATCGTCTTGTAGTCGTTCGCGAAGTCGACCCAACGCGCCTGACGCGTGACGGTCGTCTCCCACTCTTGCGTGTAGCGCATGACCGACGTGCGGCACGCGTCGTTGAACTTCGCGACGCCGTACTCGAGGATCTTCTTGCGCCCGCGGAACCCGAGCTGGTTCTCGGCCTCGATCTCGGCCGGCATCCCGTGGCAGTCCCAACCGAAGCGACGCGGCACGCGCCGCCCACGCATCGTGTGGAACCGCGGGATCACGTCCTTCACGTACCCCGTGACGAGGTGCCCGTAGTGCGGCAGTCCGTTGGCGAACGGCGGCCCGTCGTAGAACACGTAGTCCTTGCCCTTCGCGTCGCCCGACTCGCGATTCTCGATCGACCGCGCGAAGATCCCCTGCTCGGCCCAATACGCGAGCACACGCTCCTCGACCTTCGGAAACTCCGGCCTGGATTCGACTTGGGGATAACGCATGACGCGGCACTCCTGGGAGGGACCTTCAGGGTTACGGTGAGACCCACGAAGCCGCCCATTCTACATGCCGCCTCGCCGGGGAACCAACCGCGCCGGGTGCCGCTGCGGGTGCTAGCGGGCATCGACACCGCATCTCCAGAGTCCTGCGCCCGACCATTTTCGACGCTGTCGTAGAATAGTCTTGACCATTTTACGACTGGGTCGAAAATGGTCGCATGGAGCCTCGAAGACGACTCTACGATGCGGTCCTTGCCGAGCACCTCGACGAGCACCGCCAGATGGCCTTCGTGACGGGACCCAGGCAAGTCGGCAAGACCACAACGTGCAGCAACCACGCCGACCGCTACGCGAACTGGGACGATCCGGACGATCGTGAGCTCGTCCTCGGCGGGCCGGCGAAGCTCGTCGATCGACTCGGCCTGGATCGTCTGACCGAAGCGCCCCCGGCCGTTCTCTTCGACGAGCTCCACAAGTACCGTCGATGGAAGTCCTTCCTCAAGGGGTTCTTCGACTCCTACGCCGATCGCACCCGGATTCTCGTGACGGGCTCGAGTCGACTCGACGCCTATCGACGCGGCGGCGACAGCCTGATGGGACGTTACTTCCTCTACCGGATGCATCCCTTCAGCGTCGCCGAGGTCTTGCACGACGAGCTACCCGACGCCGAGACGATCGTCCGAGCCCCCTCGCCGATCCCGGACGACGACTTCGATGCCCTGTGGAAGCACGGCGGCTACCCCGAACCGTTCTTGAAGCGCGACCCACGCTTCACCACGCGATGGCTTTCGTTGCGAACGAAGCAATTGCTCCGCGGCGACGTCCGCGACCTTACGAACATCCGCCAGCTCGACCAGATCGAGACAGCCGGCCGAATTCTCCAATCCCGATCCGCGCAGCAACTCGTCTACAGCACGCTCGCCAAGGAAATCCAAGTGTCGGTCGATACCGCCAAGCGCTGGGTCGACGCTCTCGCGAGCCTCCACCTCGGCTTCCGGATCCAACCGTGGTTCAAGAACGTCGCTCGCTCCCTGCGCAAGGAGCCCAAGTGGTACCTGCGCGATTGGGCCGCCGTCGACGATCCGGGTGCCCGCGCCGAAACCTTTGTCGCGTGTCACATGCTCAAGGCCGTCGAAGGCTGGACGGATCTCGGCTTCGGCACGTTCGACCTGCGCTACATCCGCGACAAGGAGCGCAACGAAGTCGACCTCCTCGTGATCCGCGACGGCAACCCGTGGATCCTCGTCGAAGTGAAACACAAGGACACGTCGATCGCCAAAGCGCTACATCACTACCAACGCACCCTCGACGTGCCCTTTGCGTTCCAAGTCGTGCTCGAAGCCGACAGCGTCGACGCGGATTGCTTCGCTCACCCAGGACGACCGATCGTCGTTCCCGCACGAACGTTTCTCTCGCAGTTGCTTTAGCCCCTCGGCGGGTATCGGACGATCAGCGTTGCCACACCGCGTGCTGAATGCCGCCAAGCATGAAGATCGCGAACTTGCCTTCGCCGGGGATCTCGGTGACACCCATCATGATCTCGGCACCGGCTTCCGTTGCGGATGCGACCGCGGCTTCGGCGTCCTTCACACGCAGGTACGGTCGGACGACCGGGGTTTCCGCGTCGTGCATCGGTGCGCGCACTCCGATTCGGCCGCCGTTCTTCAGATCGGCCGTGCGCGCGTTGCCGATCGCGGGATCCGCCTTCGCGAACGCGACGCCGTGGATCTTCTCGAACATCGCGCACGTCGCGTCGACGTCCGGGGTGACGATCTCGAGATACTCGACTTGCATGGCGCTCTCCTTCTCGGTCAGGGTCGTCGCGGTCGATTCGTCGAAACGAGTCGGGCCGCCGTCGCTCGCGTCCGCCCCGACGAGGACGAGCACCAACGCGAGGACCGGCACGATCGGCAATAGGGCGAGTCGGATATCGGGCGTCTTCATGACACGGTTTCCTCCTGGAAGAGATTGCGGGCCAGAGTCGAATCGGACGAGGGCTCGACCGAGATCCGAACGTCGGACCTCCGAGTGACGGCTCCGCCGACGCCCGAACAATATGCAAGCACATGCTTGCATGTCAAGGGCTCGGCTCCTGCACGGCCCCGATGCGACTGCTCGAACCCACCGCTAAGATCCTTTCTGCGTTCCACTTAACGACACATTCGAGACGCCGACCCGCGCTGCGTGGTATCCTTTCCGATTACTTCCGGTCGGTCGACTCGGGGTTCACGCCCCGTCCGTGAGAGCTACGAGAAGAGGTCTCGCGGGGTAGGTTGCGCACGAGGGGGTGCCGCAAGAATACCGGAGATCTCTCCAAGGAATCGCCGTGCGATGCGTCTCCCGGGAAAGGGACGACTCGGACGGCAGCTCGCGTCGCGGCGGATTGAGCGCCGACGGCGAAGAGATCTTCGTTCGCGAATGGTTTTTCGAATCGACTTCGGCGATTTCATGGAACCCTCGCGCCTCCGATGCGTCCTTCCAAACCCCGGCAGGTAGAACGAAACGAGCGAACCGTTTCGATCCGGTCGTAGTAGGGAAACAGAAGGGGCTCGAGACTCGACATGCATCGACTCATCCTCTACGTCGCGGCGACGCTGCTGCTCGCCGTCGGCTCGCCCGCGTTTCTGGGCATCGACACCACCACGAGGGCCGCCGAGAACACCGTGAGCTCGCAGTTCGGAGCCGCGATCGTGCGCGCCGAGCAAGCCATCGAGAAGGGCGAGCTCGACGTCGCGAAGTTCCAGATCGACCGCGCGCTCGAACGCGATCCGCAGTCGCCCGAGGCGTGGGCCCTGCGCGCGCGCTGGGCGAAAGCGAGCGAGGACACCGACGAGTTCGTTTACGCGCTTCACAAGCAGTATCGACTCATGGTGGGCCAGGGCGCGAAGCGGAACGAGCTGACGCCGTTGCGCGCCAAGCTCGACGAAGTCGATCCGCTCGCGACCGAGCTCCTCGAGTTCCGTTCGAAGTTCATCGAGCGGCTGCTACCGCTGGCCGAGCGCTACGAGAAGGAAGGGCGCGCACACTCGGCGATCCGCATCCATCAGGAGATCCTCGCGCTCGATCCCGAACGCGAAGCGAGTCGCCTGAAGATCGAGGAGATCTCCGCCGCTCCCGACCCGACGCTCGCATCGACCGCGAAGCCGAAGGATCTCCTCGACGGCATTTCGCAGGAGTGGATCCGCAAGCACGACCAGAAGCACGGCGACTGGAAGAACCGCGCCAAGATGGAGAAGCCGAACTACATCACCGAGACCGACGCGGGCTACGAAGTGCTCATCCGCACGGCCGAGGCGATGGAGCAGATGAACGCGTTCTACCGCGAGTGGTTCCAGTACGGCACGCGCGAGCATCCGGGAAGCGTCTCGCGCATCTTCGTGAAGATCTTCAAGGATCGCGACGGCTATCTCACCCAAGGGAGTTCACCCGTCGAGTGGTCGGCCGGGCAGTTCACCGGAAGCGCGGTCGAGACCTACATCCAGGGCAGCTTCCCGAACACCGTCGGCGTGTTGTTCCACGAGGCGGCGCACCAGTTCGTCGCGCTCGCGACGACCGCGACGGGATGGCTGAACGAAGGCATCGCGAGTTTCTTCGAAGGCACGCAAATCCTCGCCAACGGCACGGTCATCATGAACCTGCCGGCGAATCATCGGCTGTTCCCGCTCGCCGGGCGAATGGAGAACGGCTGGATGGAAGGGCCGGCCGACGGCATCAATCCCGAAGATCCTTCCGGCAGCACGCCCGACAAAGCGCCCACGTTCCAGATCATCATCGAAAACGACTACGCGTGGGGTCCGCCTTGGTACGCGCCCACGTGGGGTTTCGTGTACTTCCTGTACAACTACCAGGATCCCGTCGACGGGCGCTTCGTGTACCGCGCGGCGTTCCAAGAGTTCATCGACAGCTCCGGAGGACGCGTCGGCAAGGGCGCGATCGAGAACTTCGAGAAAATGGTCGTGAAGAACCCGGCGCGCCGCACCCCCGGCGTCGACTTCTCGGAGCACCCCGACAGCATCCGGCTTCCGCGAACCACGGACGATCTCAACGAAGTGTGGAAGGAGTACGTCCTCGCTCTGCGCGACGAGCAAACGGGGCGCACGCAAGTCGAGAAGCCCTATCACGATTGGGCGCTGTACGCGCTTCGTCGTAAGGAACGCTTGGTGGCGAAGGAGCACTTCGAGAAGGGGCTCGTGCAGAGTCCGCGTGATGTCGACATGCTCGCCGACTTCGCGAACTTCCTCGTCGACTCCGAGAACAACAAGGACCGCGCCGCGAAGCTCGTGCTGCAGGCGATCCAGGTGCTCGAGATGGAGACGGATCCCGACCAGGACCGCATCGACGACCTCGAGAAACTGCTGCTCAAGTGGGATCCGAAGCGACGCGACGCGACGCGCATCCGCGAGGATCTGCGCGCCAAGGCCAACGAGATCGCCAACGCGTACTACCAAGCCGATTTCTACATGATGACGATGGACGTCTCGCTTCGGTTCGGGCGCGAGTTCCGGTTCACGGAGCTGTTCGACCTGTTCGAGCGTGCGGCGCGCAAGGCCAAGAAGTCGTTGTCGATCTGGCGGCTCGCCTACAACGAGGTCAACCTCGAGGGTTGGGAAGCGACCGGCAACGACGTCTTCCAACCGTATGGTTCGATCCTGCGTTCGTCGTTCGGCATGCCCGAGGAGGGCAAGACCGACTATCGTTTCCTCACGATGGACACGATCACGTCGGGTGACTTCTCGATGGAGGCCGAACTCTACACCGAGTACGGTCGCAACAGTTTCGCGGGGCTCGTCTTCGGCGGAAAGGACGCGAGTTCGTTCCACTCGGTGTTCTTCTTCCCGGGCGGCACGGCCGAGCAGACGGGCAACTTCGACCAAAAGGGCTACGTCGACCTCACGACGTTCTACGGCGGCGGACAGTTCAATCCGTGGCGGCACAACTCGGTCGATGCGCTGCAACCCGCGTGGCACAAGATGCGCATCGACGTCACGGGTTCGCTCGTCGACGTGTGGTTCGACGGGCTGCCGCTCGTCACGCACGACTTCAAGAACTTCGAAGTGCTGCGCGGCAAGTTCGGGCTCATCACGGGGCCCGGGGAGGCGAAGTTCCGCAACGTGCGCTACCTCGCGCGAGAGCCGAACGATCCCGCTGCGTGGATCGAACGGCAGCTGCGCATGGAGAAATACAGCGGCCCCGACGCGAGCGTCGGCGGGAGCTGGCTCGGCCGCGTGCCGCCGCTTCCGAAGGTCGAAGCGTGGATGCAAGGCGACCGCACCGACTGGCGCGACGCCGGCAACGTACCGACCCTCGTCGTGTTCTTCAGCCCGCAGCAGAACGACCTCGTACGACTCGACCCTTGGCTGACCGATCTGCAAGAACGCTACGCCGACGTCGGGCTCGAGATCGTCGCGATCTGCGCGCCCGATGACGCGAACGGTCCGGTCACTCAAGAGCGTCTGTCGAACTACCTCGCGGAACATCCGTTCCCCGGCACCGTGGGGCTCGACTACGTCAACCCGCGCAAGGGTGGCTTCGGTGAAACGCTCGAGGCGTTCGGGGTCGGGAAGTACTTCAACCTGCCGCGCCTCGTACTGCTCGACGTGAATCAACGCGTGATCTGGGAAGGCGATCCGGGCTTCGAGCTCGGCAAGGCATGGGCCGGTGAAGCGAGCTACCTCGAAGTGCCGTTGAAGGACCTCGTCGAGACGCGCATGCTGCGACGCGTCGCGAAGTGGCGCGAGGAGTGGACGCTGCGCCGGGAAGCGTTCATCGAGCAGGGCGACTTCTACGCGGTCATGCCGGCGCTCATCGAGGCCGGCAACCTGCCGTCCGAATCCGGTGACGACGTCGTGAGCGCGCAACAGATGCTGCAGGCAATCCAACTCGCGATCGCCTACATCGACGGCATGGTCGAGCGCTTGATCGACGAAGAGCGCGAATCGGCCATCATCCCGCTCCTCGAATGGGCCGAAGCGCTCGAGACGCCAGTCGATCTCAAGGAACATCCGTCGGCGCGCACGGTGCAGAAGCGTCCCAATGCCAAGGCGTGGGAGAAAGCCGCGCGCATCGCCATCGAAGCCATCGAACGCGCCGATCCGGGTGAAGAGGAGGCGCAAGTGCGCGTTGCGCTCGTGAAGCTCGAAGGCATCAAGGGCGCGTTCCCCGCTGCGCTTCGGGATCGCGTACAATCCGCTCACGAAGACGGCGACACGGATCGTGCGCTTCGGATCTTGAGCGATGCGGGACAGCTCCCGACGCGTTGGCTCATGGAGCAGCTGTTCGAGCCGGCAGAGGGCAAGGTGTACCGCCACCCGACGTTTTTCGACATCCCGCCCGATGTGGGGGCGATGTGAT
>JAUIME010000892.1 GCA_030433195.1 bacterium | reverse complement strand
CAATCCGACGAGGGGTGCGGCGCTCACGCAGATCTTCATCACGCGCAGGTCGCGATCGAAGTTGGCGGTCTCTTCGGCGCGCAGCTTCGTGAACGCGAGATTCGTGTCTCGGATCGTCGTGCCGACCGTCACCGTGTCGAGCATGTCGCCGAGCTGGCCCCTGCGCTCTTCGGGAGCATCGATCCATCGACGCCACGTCTTCTCCGGCACCTTGTCGAAGCGCTTGCGACGCAGTCCGAAGTTCACGTGGATCCCCATCGCGAACATGACGAACGCCACCACCGCGATCGCGATCATGGCCCAACCGCCCTGGAGCCAGATCGTGACCGCTTCGGTCCACAGCGCTTCGCCGCGGAACGCGATCTCGTCGAGTATCTTCTCGATCTCGCCAATCATGATCTCTTCATCCTGGGTCTCGGGTCCGTTCTTAGCTCGGGTTCGAGCGGCTCTCGACGTAGGCTGGGCGCATGGGATCGGCGGATGCCTGCACGTCGCCTCCGCCGCCACCCGTGCTGGCACTCGGACCGCCCCCCCCGCGACGGCTCGCGAGTTCCGTGAGGATGCCCTCGACTTGCTCGCGCAAGACGTCGTCGTCGACACGCGCGCCACGTCCGCCCGAGCCCCCACCCGAGTCACGACCGGCATTTGTCGACTGGCGATCGATCTGGTTCGCGAACGCGAGCGCGGACTGCTCCATCTGCGACACGATCCCTCGCGCCCTGCGCGACAAGAACGCGTGCAGCAGCAGCGACGGGATCGCGACGATGAGACCGAACTTCGTCGTGATGAGTGCTTCCGAGATCCCGCCCGAAAGCGACTTCACGTCACCCGAGCCGAAGACCGTGATGAGCTTGAACGTGTTGATGATGCCCGTCACCGTACCGAGAAGTCCGAGCAGCGGGGCCGACGCCGCGCAGATCGCGATGAACGGCAGCAGTCTCTCGAGACGCAAGCGCGTCGTCAGGACTTGCTCGTACATGACCTCTTCGACGAGCTCGCGCGGTTCGTCGCGATGCTCGACGCCGACGGCGAGCATCCGGCCGACCGGCCCCTTGATACGCTCGAGCGACTCGTTCATCGCGCGGGGATCCTCTTTCTCGACGGCGTCGAGCAGATCGTCGACCCGCTTGCGCGAGGGGCGGCGGATGAACGCCATCGAAAGCCACTTGTAGAGCGCGACGAGAAGCGCGAGCGCAGCCATCCCGAAGATCGGGATCATCACGGGCCCGCCGTTCTTCACGTGCTCGACGAACCCTTCCTTCGTCGACTCGATGAGGTGCGCGTTACCGAGCGTCGGATCGAACGGGATCGAGCCGGATGCCTTCGCGATGGCCTCCGACGCGGCCGCCGAGTCCTTCGGATTCACGAACAGCACGGTCGACGGTTCGAGCGAGTTGAGGCCTTGCTCGACGGTCCCGACCTTCGCCGCGTCTTGGCTACGGAACAGCACGGCCGGACCGAGCACGAGGAACTGACCGTCACGCTGGGTGCCCTCGTCGTCGACGGCTTTTCCGGCGAAACGCGTCCCGCCGACCGCCTCGAGAAGCCGCGCCGCACCGGCCTTCATCACCTCCGCCTGGACGCCGAGGACCTCCTCCTTCTCGAGCGTCGCGTTGCCCGGCGCCCTCTCAGCGGCCTTCAGCATATCGGAATAGCGCTGCACCTCCGAGACGTGGATCATCACCTCGAATTTGCGCCGGTAGTCGTCGAGGAGCGCCGACAGGTAGTCGACGACGTCTTCTTCGTGCTCGACGGTCTTGCGCAGATTCGAGAGCGCGAGTTCCTGCGACTCGAGCTTGGTCGATGCGTCGTCGTGTTGCGCCCTCACGGCACTCAACTCGGCCTCGAGCTCGTTGAGCTTCCTGCTGAGGGGCAGCTTCTCGTCGGCGATCCGCGCCTGGAGCGCTTCGAACTCCTTCACGCTCTCGTCGAGCCGCCGCTGCATCTCCGCCGCGGCG
>JAUIME010000891.1 GCA_030433195.1 bacterium | reverse complement strand
GGAAGGCGACGATGCTGCCGTCCGGCGACCAGCGCGGACTGCGATACTCGCCCGCGGCGTTTTCGGTCAGCAGCGACTCGGTCCCCGCAGCCAGGTCGCGGATCCAGATCTGGCGATGCGTCCGCGAGATCGTCTCTTCCGGGATCCTCGTGAAGACGATCTTCTCGGCCGTCGGCGAGCAGTTCGGTTCCATGTAGCGGTTCGAACGCCAATTGTCCTCACCCGGATCCTCGGTCAGTCGCTTGATTTCGCCTCCGGCGACGGGAACTTCGTAGAGATGGCTCGGACCGTTCAGCGGACGGCACGCGAAGATGACGCGCTCGCTGTCCGGCGTGAACGACGGATAGCCGTTCATGAAGATGTTCGCACCACCGCCCGCCTCGCGCTGCTCGACCACCTCGAGCTGCGACGGGAAGTCGATCGTGAGGTTGCGGGTGTTCCCGGTCTCGAGATTCATGACGACGACGTCTTTGCGCGCCGGCTTGAGCTTCGGACGCACCATGAAGGCGAGCCACTGGCCGTCCGGGGACAGCGCCAAGTCGTACTTGACCATGCCGTCGGTCGTGAGCTGATGCACCGTCTTCCCTTCGTCGCTGTACAGGAAGAGGTTGGTGTTCTCTTGGATCCCCGGATCCTGAACGGCGACAAAGCGCGCCTTGCCGAGCGCGTCTCCAGGCGCGACAGGCTTCACTTCGGGGACCTTCCCTCGCTGCTTCTTCGGCTTGGCGGCCGCGTCCGACTTCGCCGGAGTGTCGGCGTTCGCCTTCGTGCCCGTCTTCGCGGCATTCGAGTCGTTCGAGTCGACGTCGCCACCGCCGCCGCAACCCACGAAGAACAACGCCGCGAGCGCAAACGCGGCGATCCGAACCTGCATCGACGAACTCATCGCTACCTCCAGCCTGGATTCGATCCTGTTGTCGCCCCGAAGCTCGCGATTCCGCGCTCGGGGGCCTCGCCGAGTGTTTCGACCGCTCGGGCCCGAAAACTGAAGTCCGGAAGTCACAGGCCCGTCGGATGATCCACGAAGAGCGTCTCGATTCCGAAACGGCTCGCGAGATGCTCCGAAAGCGCCCGGACACCGAGCGTCTCGGTCGCGTAGTGCCCCGCGAGCACGAGATTCAATCCGTTCTCTTCGGCGTCGAAGTAGCTCGGGTGCGTCCCCTCGCCCGTGACGAACGCGTCGAGGCCGCGCGCGGCCGCCTCGGCCACGGTCGACCCGCCGGATCCCGTCAGGATCCCCACGCGCGCGATCGAAGACGACCCGAAGCCAAACACCTGCGGCTCGACGCCGAGTTGTTCGCGCACCTTGGACACCAGATCGCCGAAGTCGCCCCGCCACGTCCCCTCGATCGCCACGTCGACTCCCTGATACGTCGCAAAACCGCCATCGACGTCCACGCCGAGGAGCGACGCCAAGCGGTGATTGTTCCCCACCACGGGATGCACGTCGAGCGGCAGATGCGCCGAGTACACCGCACAACCGCCGCGCACGAGACGCGCCACCCGTCGGAACTTCGCTCCCGTCAGCGGGACGGGCGTCCCCCAGTACAAGCCGTGATGGACCAGCAGCAACTCGGCTCCGCTTTCGACCGCAGCCTCGATCGAATACTCGCACGCATCGACCGCGGCCGCGATCTTCGTCACGCGGTCGGGGCCTTCGATCTGCAGCCCGTTCACGGAACCCGGAAAATCGGGGACGGTGTCGATGCACAGGAAGTCGTCCAGATACGCGCGAAGCTCGGCAAGCGAAACGGAACTCACGGCGCATCCTCGCTCTTCCGTACGACGCAAGCTCGATGCACGGCGCGTTGCTCGCTTTCGTACTTGCGGCGGAAGTTCGTCATCCAGTCGGCCCACCGCTCTTCGTCGTCGACACGCTCGAACCCGGTCGCCCGATTCAGAACCTTGTCGATCACTTCCCAATAGTCGTCGAAATCGGTAGCGATCCGAAACTCGCCG
>JAUIME010000116.1 GCA_030433195.1 bacterium | reverse complement strand
GCCCACAGCCCGACGCCCCAAACCAGGATCGACGCGAAGAGCTCGGGAGCAAGGTGGTCCCCGAAGCCGGGCTGGCCGCGGTAGAGCGACGCGGGCACCGGGACGATGCGTTCGAAGAACGCGGCCACGAACTGCGGCCACAGCAGCGAATCGTCGATGAGCCGGCCGAGCACCTCGACGCCGCCCCGGAACAGCCCCCAAGCGACCGTTCCGAGCAGCAGGATCTGCGGCGAGAACGGCGCGCGAAACATGTGCGCGCCCATCGTCTTGCGGGGATCGGTCTCGAACTTCGAGAGGTCGTGCGCTTCGGGAGGCATGGTCGGCCGACGATCTTCGGGGGCGGGGGCTCGGCGCGCGCGGAACGGTCCGCGAAGCGATCGCGGCGCCTCCCGCCCGAAGGGCCCCGCGAAAATCGGATTCATTTTGACAGATTCGGGCGGCGAAGCCTAGAATCCCCGACCCGTGAGCGGACGTAGCTCAGTTGGTAGAGCGTCAGCTTCCCAAGCTGAATGTCGCGAGTTCGACCCTCGTCGTCCGCTCCAATTCTCCACTCCTCGGGCGTCGACGATGATCATCCAACGCGAAGATCTGGAGGCGCGCGAAGCTCGCGATCTCGCGCCATACGCGATGAAGAGCGCCGATACGCGCGGGCGCGTGCACGAAGATCGGCCCGATCCGCATCGTACGGAGTACCAGCGCGATCGTGACCGCATCGTTCATGCGTCGGCGTTCCGGCGGCTCGAGTACAAGACGCAAGTCTTCGTCAACGACGTCGGCGATCACTACCGCACGCGCCTCACGCACACGATGGAGGTGGCGCAGGTCGGCCGCTCGGTCGCGCGCGTCTTGAACCTCAACGAGGATCTCGTCGAGGTGCTCGCGCTCTCGCACGATCTCGGGCATCCGCCGTTCGGGCACTCCGGTGAGGCCGAGCTCGCGGTGCTGATGGAGGACTTCGGCGGGTTCGAGCACAACCGCCAGGCGCTGCGCGTCGTCGATCAGCTCGAGAAGCGCAATCCGGCGTTCCCGGGCCTGAACCTCACGTACGAGGTTCGTGAGTCGATCCTCAAGCATCCCACGTCGTACGACGAGAAGAGCACGCGCGAGTTCGGACGGGGACTGCGGCCGCTGCTCGAGGCGCAGGTCGCCGACATTTCGGACGCGATCGCGTACAACCACCATGACATCGACGACGGACTCTCGTCGGGTCTCTTCACGATCGAAGACCTCGAGGCCGACGTGGATCTGGTCGCCGAGGCGACCGCGAGCGTGCGCGAACGCTACGGGACCGATCTGCATCCGAAGATCTTCCGCATCCGCGTGATCAAGTACGTCATCAACAACTTGATCCACGACGTGGTTCGCGAGTCGGATCGCCGGATCCGCGAGGCGGGCGTCGAGAGTCCGCAAGAGGCTCGGGAGTGCACGACGCGGCTCATCGGCTTCACCTCCGAGTTGCGGCCCCGCATCGGCAAGCTCGAGAAGTTCTTGTATCAGAAGTTCTACCGACACTACCGTGTCCAGCGGATGCGCGAGCGCGCCAAGCGCATCATTCGCGAGCTGTTCCGCGTGTTCGTGGCCAATCCCGAGCTACTGACGCCGTGGTACCAGGAGTGGGCCGAGGTGCAGGGCGTCGAACGCGCCGTGTGCGACTACATCGCGGGCATGACGGACCGGTATGCGCAGGGCGAGTTCACGAAGCTCTCCCATCCGCTCGAGCGTATCTGAGCCCGTCATCCGACGCGGGTGATCGTGACCCTTGGGCTGCGACGTCGGTATCGCCGATACCCTCCCTGTCGGCCGCGTTTGACTCGAAACGACGGTCCGCTACAATTCGGTGAGTCAATCGGGAATGGAAGCATTCCCTCTCGCTCGGCGGGGCGCCGCGTCGCGGCCGTCCCGAGCGGGAGAGAATCCCTCCATTCCGGGACCGGAGCCCGACAGGCTTCTTCCTGGAGATCCTCATGCCATCCGAATCCCTGGCCCGGTGCCAAGAGGCACTCGGCTACCGTTTCGACGACGACTCTCTGCTTCGCGAGGCGCTGACGCATTCGTCGAGCAAGGGGCCCGATCAGCCGAGCAACGAGCGGCTCGAGTTCCTCGGCGACGCGATCCTCGGCGCTGTCGTGTCCGACTATCTCTTTCGCGAGTTTCCCGACTACACCGAGGGACAGCTGACGAAGATCAAGTCGGTCGTCGTGAGTAGCCGCACGCTCGGTGGATGACTGGATTTCGGTGGGGCGGGGCGTCGCGGCCGAGAGCCGGCTGCCGACGTCGATTCTCGGCAACGTCTTCGAGGCGATCCTCGGGGCGATCTTCCTCGATGGAGGGCTCACCGCGGCGCGTGCGTTCATCCTCGAGCATCTCGTCGAGGAGGTCGATCGCGTGCTCGCGAACCGGCACCCCCGCAACTACAAATCTCTGCTCCAACACTACGCTCAAAAGCGATACTTCGAGGTTCCCGCATACCGCGTCGTCGAGGAGCGGGGGCCGGATCACGCGAAGGTCTTCCGGATCTGTGTGAACGTCAACGGGCGCGATCTGGGCTCCGCGTGGGGCGAGTCGAAGAAGACGGCCGAGCAGCAGGCGGCGAAGGAAGCGCTCGACACGTTGCGATCGGACGCACCCAACGGATCGGACGCACCGAACGGAATCGACGCGGCGAGCGGAATCGACGCACCGAACGGAATCGACGCACCGAGCGGGGAAGGCGGCACTCACGAAACGCGCGTCGAGAGCCGGCCGAGTGGCGAGCCCGCGACGTCCGAGGACGGCGCCGGAACGAAACGAAACGCAGGAGACGCAGGATGACGAATTCCGTTCGGGGCACGGGAAGAGGGCGAGCCGCGGCGATTTGGCTCGTCGGCTTCGCGATGATCGTGGCGCTCGAGGGCTGCGGAGGCTCGGGCGATCCCGAGTCGGCCGCGATGCCGCCCGTGATCGTCATCTCGATCGACACGCTCCGCGCGTCCGACGTGAGCGTGTACGGCTACCGCCGCGACACGACCCCGCACCTCGACCGCTTCGCGTCGGAGGCGATCGTCTGTCGCGACGCGGTGTGCAACTCGAACAACACGCTGATCTCGCACGCGTCGATGCTCACCTCGCTGTATCCTTCGGTCCACGGGGCGGTGCCCGGCACTCCGATGCGCGAGAACGCGACCACGCTCGCCGAGCGGCTCGCCGACCACGGCTATCGATCCGGCTTCTTCGCGGCACATGGCGATTGGCTCACCGAGCGTTACGGGTTCGGTCGAGCGGTGGACGACTTCGAGTCGGGCTACGTGAAGGCCCCGCAGATCAACAGCTGGGTCGACGCATGGCTCGAGTCCGAACTCGAGGCCCCGTTCTTCCTGTTCGTGCACTACTACGACGCGCACTCCGATTTCATGGGGGAAGGCGAGCTGCCGTACAATGCGCCGGAAGGCTTCCGGGGTGCGTATACGGGAGGCTACGACGGCGACTTCACGGGATGCGACGAAACACGCGAGCGCTGTGCGAGCCTCTACCTGAAGCACCTCTCCGACGAGCGGGTGCAACTTTCGGAAGACGATCGCGCGTACATCCGAAACCTCTACAACGAAGAGGTCGCCTACACGGACGCGAAGGTCGGGGAGTTGCTCGACCGACTGCGCGAGACGGGGTGGTACGACCGTTCGATCATCGTCATCACCTCGGATCACGGCGAGGAGTTCCAGGAGCACGGGCGCTTCTTGCACGAGTCGGTCCACGAGTCGGTGGCGCGGATCCCGCTGCTCATCCGGCTGCCGGGCGGAGAGCCGCGCGGCTCGGTCGAGGCACTCGCCGAGAGCGTCGACATCGTTCCGACGATCCTCGACGCGCTCGGGCTCGAGATCCCCGATCGGCTGCAGGGCGAGAGCCTGTTGCCGATTTTGGAGGGCGACGAGCCGCAGACCGAGTTCGCCATCATCCAGTCGACGGCGATGCGTTCGTCCAAGTGGAAGGTGATGCCGGGCGGCGAGGGGACCCGCGCGCTGTACGACCTCGAGAACGATCCCGGCGAGACGCGTGACGTCGCTCGCGAGCATCCGGACGTGATGCGGCGCTTCGAAGAGGCGCTCGGTCAGTGGATGGCCGACTATCCCGAGATGGCCGCGTACTTCCAGGGACGCATCGACGGGTCCGAGCGTGAGAGCATCGAGATCGACGAGGCCGAGCGCGCGCGCCTCGAGGCGCTCGGCTATACGGTCCCCGGTCCGGGCGGCGACGCGAAGGACGATTCGAGCGGGACGGACGAAGAAACGGACCGATCGTGACGCGGATCGACAAGGCGAAGGGACCGGCGAAGCCGAGGTCGAAGGCGAAGGCGCGGACGAAGAATCGGCCGAAGCCCCCCCCGGGCCTCGATACGCTCGTCGAATCGGTCACTCGGCTCGAGACATTCGACGACACCATCGCGAGGCTCGAACGCGACCGCCGCGCGCGACTCGGTGGGATGTGGGGCGCGGCCTTCTCGCTCGTGCTCGCGGCGCTCGTCAGGGCGCGTGCGGGGTGGACGGTCGTCGTCACCCCCAACGTGGACGAGGCCGAAGACCTCGACCGCGACTTGCGGCTCTTCGGATTCTCGCCCGACGACGTGCATCTCATCGCGCCGGTCGACGGGCCGAGTGGCGACGGACAGTTCGCCGACGCGCGATTGCTGTCTCGCAACTTGCGCTCGCTGCGCGCGCGCATGGAGCGGCCGAATGGCGTGCTCCTGATCCCGCTCGCGGCGATGGTGCGACCGGTGCCGTCGCGACGTGACCTCGCCGAAGCGAACGTCACGATCGCGCAGGGCATGGAGATCGACCGCGACCGCTGGCTCGAGCGCCTCGGCGCGTCGGGGATGGACCGCGTCGACCTCGTCGCGGCGCCGGGCGAATTCAGTGTGCGTGGCGAGATTCTCGACGTGTTCGCGCTGTCGGAAGACGCGCCGGTCCGCATCGAGCTCGACGGTGATTGGATCGACTCGATCCGCCGCATCGACCCGTCGACGCAGCGCTCGACCGAGGTGATCGAGGAGATCACGCTGCCGTGGCTCGGCAAGTCGGCGATCGTCGAAGGGGCGCACGCCGCCGCGCATTGGCTCGACTACGTCGAGCGCGACGATCTCGTCGTCGTGCGCAATCCGACCGAGCTCGAAGAACGCGCCGATCGCTACGACTTCGACGAGGCGGTGGCCGCGCTCTTGTTCGCCGACGACGGGGCGACCGCGCGTCTCGAAGCATCGGCGCTGCCCGTGTCGATCGACGGGCATTCGGGGAACGTGTCGGTCGGATCGATCACGGCCGAGGGCGCCGACCTCACGTCGGCGATGCAGCTTCTCGGGCGCTTGTGCGACTCGAGCCGACGCATCGTGCTGTTCTGTCAGAGCGACGCCGAAGGCAACCGATTCGGGACTCTGCTCGCGCGGCAGCTTCCGGAAGCCGTCGGCAAGGTCGAGATCCGAACGGGGAACATCTCGCACGGGTTCCAGTTCCACGATCTCGGCATCGTGCTCGTCGATCACCACGAGCTGTTCCACCGCACGCGGCCGCGACGCGCCGAGCTTCCCGAGTCGCCGCCGAGCTTGCCGATCGACGACCACATGCAGCTCAAGAAAGGGGACGCGATCGTGCATGCGATCCACGGGATCGCGCGCTACCGCGGCCTCGAGCGCATGGCGTCGGGAGAGTCCGAGCAGGAGTTCCTGAATCTCGAGTTCGCGGGCGGCATGCGGCTCTACGTCCCGATCTCGAAGATCCACTGGATCGAACGCTACGTCGGCAGCAAGGGGCACGAGCCGCGGCTTTCGAAGCTCGGCGGGGCGGGGTGGGCGAAGAAGAAGAAGCTCGTCGAAGACTCGGTCACCGAGTTCGCGGGGAAGCTGCTGCGCGTGATGGCGATTCGCTCGAAGCGCCAGGGCTTCTCGTTCCCGCCCGACACCGAGTGGCAGCACGAGTTCGAGGCCGCGTTCCCGTACAAGGACACGCCCGACCAACACGAGGCGGCCGTCCTCACCAAACGCGACATGGAAGACCGCGCACCGATGGATCGCCTCATCTGCGGCGACGTCGGCTACGGCAAGACCGAGATCGCGATGCGCGCCGCGTTCAAGTGCGTCGAGGCCGGCAAGCAAGTGGCGATGCTCGTACCGACGACGGTTCTCGCGCAGCAGCACCTGCAGACGTTCCAAGAACGCATGAGCGATTATCCCGTCGAGATCGACGTGCTGTCGCGCTTTCGTACCGCGAAGGAATCGCGCCGCGTGCTCGAGCGCGCCGCCAACGGCCACGTCGACATTCTCATCGGGACGCACCGGCTGTTGCAGAAGGACGTCGCGTTCAAGGATCTCGGCCTCGTGATCGTCGACGAAGAGCAGCGCTTCGGCGTCGGCCACAAAGACCGGCTCATGCAGTTCCGCGCCACGGTGGACTTGCTGACGCTCACGGCGACGCCGATCCCGCGCACGCTGCACATGGCGCTCGTGAGCCTCCGTGACATCTCCACGCTCGAGACGCCGCCGCAAGGTCGCCAGCCGATCCACACCGAGATCGTGCCATGGCAGGACGAAGCCATCGCCGACGCGATCACGCACGAGCTCGAACGCGACGGTCAGATCTTCTTCATCCACAATCGCGTGCGCACCATCGAGAAGATCAAGCACAAGCTCGAGTCGCTCGTGCCGCTCGCGCGCATCGACTACATCCACGGGCAGATGGACGAGCATTTCGTCGAGGAGCGCATGACCGCGTTCGTCGAGAAGCGGCTCGACGTTTTGCTCGCGACGACGATCATCGAGTCGGGGCTCGACATCCCCAACGCCAATACGATCTTCATCGACCGGGCGGATCGCTTCGGGCTCGCCGAGCTGCATCAGCTCCGCGGCCGCGTCGGGCGCTACAAGAACCAGGCGTATGCGTATCTGCTCGTGCCGCCGCGCGCGATCATCTCGACCGAGGCGAAGAAGCGCCTGAAGGCGATCGAGGAGTTCAGCGATCTCGGCGCCGGTTTCCGGATCGCGATGCGCGACATGGAGATTCGCGGCGCGGGGAATCTGCTCGGCCCCGAGCAGCACGGGCACATCGCGGCGATCGGTTACGAGCTCTATTGCCGGCTGCTGCGCGACGCGGTGAAGCGCATGCGCGGCGAGAAGGTCGAGCCGCGCGTCGAGACCGAGATCGATCTGGGCGTGCCGGCGCTGATCCCCGTCGACTACGTACCCGACACGCGTCAGAAGGTCGAGATCTACCAGAAGATCGCCGGCCTCGACACCGAAGACGACATCCCCGCGTTGCGTGAGGAGTGCCGCGACCGATTCGGTCCGGTCCCGGTCGAACTCGACAACCTGTTCGAGATCACTCGGGCACGCATCGAGCTGCAGAAGAACCGCGTGGAGGGTGTGCGGCGGCGCGGCAGCCGCCTGATCCTCGACGTTCCGGTGGGGCTCGTCCCGGCCGGGCTCGCCGGTCGCGGCAAGGACGAAGTGCGCCGCGTCGACATGAAGACGATCCATCTCATGATCCCCGAGGGCGTCGAGGAGTTGACGGCGCTCGTCGACGGACTCGTCGCAGCGTTGCGGGGCGACGGATTCTTTTGATAGCGTCGATCGACCCACATGGAGGTTCCTCGATGCGTATCTCCGGACGCCGCACCCTGCTGCGAGCCTCATCCCCATTCGGGGCTTTCTCCGTGACCGTTCTCGCGATGGCTTCGTCGTTGTTCGCGTCGTTCGGTTTCGTGTCATTCTCGGCCGCGGCGGCGAGCGCACAGCTCCTCGCCGGCGAAGAAGATCGTGTCCCCGTCGACGAAGTCGTCGCGGTCATCAACAACGAGCCGATCACGCGCCGCGACATCGACCGGACGATCGACTCGCTCGTCGAACTCGCCGAAAAGCGCAACGCCATGGAGATCGACGAGAACGACCCGGCCGTGCGGCGGCAGATCTTTCCCGACGCCGTGCTGCGAGCGATCTACGACAAGCTGCTCCAGCAGATGGCGGTGAAGGAAGACTTCGTCGTCGAACAGAAGGTCGAGCAGCGTATCCGCCTCGAGCGCGAGAAGGCGGGGAGCGAAGCCGCGTTCCAGCGCATGCTCGCCGAGCAGGAGATGACGCTCAGCGAGCTCGAGGATTCGTTCGCCACCGACGAGCGCACGAACACATTCGTATCGACCTACTTCGGATTCGGCGACGCCGACCCGACGAAGCGGCCGAGCGTCGACATGAACGTCAGTCCGGGCGAGATCGTCGCCTATTACCGCGAGAATCGTGCGGAGTTCCAGATCCGGGCCGCCGTGAAGCTGCGTCAGATCTACGTGTCGAACAAGCGCCATGGCGGACGCGACGGGGCGACGGACGTCATCCAAGACGTGCTCGAGCGCGTGAAGGCGGGTGAGGATTTCCGTAAGCTCGCCGAAGAGTTCGACGACCTCGCCTCCCGCGAGGCCGGTGACCTCGGTTGGATCACGCCCGAGAAAGAGGGCGACTACCCGAGCGCCGTGATCGAGTTCGCCAAACGGGCCGACGTCGGCCAGGTCAGCCCGCCCGAACTCACGCAGTTCGGCATCTACGTGACGTGGATCGAGGACCGCCGGGAGTCCGAGTCGCTGGCGTTTCGCGACGTCCAGGAGCGGATCCGCCAGCAGCTCCTCATGCAGAAGTACAATCGCTACGAGGACCTCATGCTCGCCAAGTTGTTCGACCGGGCCGTGATCCACCCGGCGCAACTGGCCGAGAGCATTCGGCTGCGCGCCGAACGCATGCGCTCAAGTGGCGGTTGAACAGACGCTTAGGAAATATCGCGAGCGGGCGTCGACGGCCGGTTTTTTTTTGAAAACGACCCAACCATCTGCTAGGATTCGCGTTTCTTAGCCCCGCGAGCCCGTCGCGGGGAAGTGTTCCCGCACGAAATCCCTCGCAATACGATCCTTCATCCCTTTCGAAGGAACACAGGAGGAGGCATGGCTCCCCAGCCGCAGATCGAGCTTCATCACTCCGAGGACTACCACGAAGAGTCCACATTCAACGAGATCCTCGTCGACTCGATGAAGAAGACCCCGTGGTTCATGACCTCGATCGTACTCCATCTTTTGGTCTTCTTCGTGTTGAGCCAGATCGACTTCGGCTCGCGCCCGATCGTCGAAGAGGCGGAGATCCAGGCCGACCTCCAGACCAACGAGCTCGAAGAGCTCGAAGAGATCGAGGAGGAGATCGAAGAGGAAGAGATCGAGCCCGAAGAGGAGATCGATCCCGAGCTCACCGATACCGAAGAAGCCGTCGAAGAGGAATACGACGCGATCAACGAAGGCGAAGCCGAGTCGGACGAGCCGTTCGACGGTAAGGACAGCCTCGAGATGATCGGGGTCGGCGGAGGCGCCGGTGGCGCGTTCGGCGGACGCCGAGGCGGTCGTCGTGGCGGCGGTGGCGGCAAGAAGGCCAACGAGGCCGTCGAGTGGGGCCTGCAGTGGCTCGCCAATCACCAGAGCGAGAACGGCATGTGGGACTGCGACGGCTTCATGTACAACTGCGACGAAGAGCCGATCTCCGACGGTCCGGGCTATCCCGCCTACGATGCGGGGGTCTCGGGGCTGGCGCTGCTCGCGTTCCTCGGTGCCGGGTACACGCACGACTACGGCAAGTACAAGGACACCGTGAAGCAGGGCCTGCGGTGGATCCGGCAGCAGCAGGATCAGGAAGGCTGCTTCGGAGGCCGTACGACCGAGAACTTTACGTATGGTCACGCCATCTGCGCTCTCGCGATGGCCGAGGCCTACGGGCTCACGACATCGCCGCTGTTCCGCAATTCCGCGCAGAAGGGCGTCGACTTCGTCCACAAGTCGAAGAACCCCTACAAGGCGTGGCGCTACGGCGTGCAGCCGGGTGACAACGACAGCTCGGTGACGGGTTGGATGATCATGGCGATGAAGTCGGCTGCGACGGCCGGCCTCGACGTCCAGAAGAAGGACTACCTCGAGGTCCAGGACTTCCTCGACGAGGTCACCGACGACTTCGGCCACGTCGGCTATACCGTGCGCGGCATCGGCCCGGTGCGCCCGGCCGGCAAGGAAGAGGAATTCCCCGAGATCTACAGCGAGTCGCTGACGGCCGTGGGCATGCTGTGCCGCGTCTTCATCGGCGAGGATCCGCAGACCAGCGACCCGATCAAGAAGGGCGCCAAGCGCTGCGTCGACAAGCTCCCCGAGTGGGACAAGCCGAAGCTCGACTTCTACTACTGGTACTACGGCACGCTGGCGATGTTCCAGGTCGGCGGCCCGCAGTGGGAGCAGTGGAACAAGGCCATGAAGAAGGCCATCATCGACCAGCAGCGCCGCGACGAAGGCTGCTTCAAGGGCTCGTGGGATCCCGCCGACGCGTGGGGTGAAGAAGGCGGCCGCGTCTACTCGACCGCGCTCCTCACGATGTGCCTCGAAGTCTATTACCGCTACGGTCGCGTCTTCGGTACCAAGCGCTGATCGAGCCGTGATCCGAGCGAAGCTCGGGTCCGTCGAAGCGAACGAACAGAATCACCCGAGCGCGGGATCTCGATCGAACGAGATCCCGCG
>JAUIME010000115.1 GCA_030433195.1 bacterium | reverse complement strand
ACGCGTTGCCCGGTCTTCGACTGCATGTTCGTGACGTAGAGATCCCACAGGCCGTCCCCGTTCTGGTCGGCGAACGCGGCCCCCATGCCGTTGCCGATGTCACGAATGCCGAGCTCTTCGGCGCGATCGACGAACGTCCCGTCCTTCTGGTTGACGTAGAACTGATTCGGACCGAAGTCGTTCGCCACGTACAGATCGGGATAGCGGTCGCCGTTGTGGTCGCAGACCGCGATCGCGTAGCTCCAGTAGGTGTCTTTGCCGAGTCCCGCTTCGTTCGCGACCTCGGTGAACTTGCCCTTGCCGTCGTTGCGGTAGAGGTAGTTCGCGAGACCCTTGTCCGAGTTGTACGGGTGGGCGGTCGTGGCGCGGTCGTGCTTCATCGTGCCGTAGTTGGCGACGAAGAGGTCGAGGTCGCCATCGACGTCGTAGTCGAGGAAGACGGGCGACATCCCCCAAGAAGTCGCCTTCAGGCCGGCGCTCTCGGTCGCTTCGCGGAAGTGGGCGTCGCCGGTGTTTTCGAAGAAGACGTTGCCTTGCATCTCGCTGCCAGGATCGTGGAACGAGCTGCGCGCGACGAAGAGGTCGGCGTCGCCGTCGTTGTCGACGTCGCCGAAGACCGCGCCGCGAGCTCCCATGCCGGCTTGGATGCCGCGTTCTCGCGACTCTTCGCGGAACGTGCCGTCACCTTGGTTCATGTAGAGCGCGAACGGCCCGTAGGCGTTCGGCATGAAGATGTCGAGGTCGCCGTCGTTGTCGACGTCGTAGAGGCACACGCCGCCGTAGTCGAAGTTAGTCGGCTTGGCATCGCCGGTGTAGATCTGGCCGATACCGTTGATCGCCATGTCGGGTGGCTCGGCGGCGAGCAGTCCCGCCGAGGAAGTCACCTCGCGGAACATCGTCTTCGGCGACGCGAGCTGGTGACGCTCCACGACGAACAGTCGATCGATGTTCCACGTGTCGTCGCTCTTGCGCAGCGAGATCTTCCACTTCATGAAGTCTTGGTGCGTGGCGCCGTCTTTGCGTACGCCGCGCAGATCGAGCGTCAGCTTGCAGTGCACGCTGTTCTCGAAGACGTGATCTTCGTCGTAGTCCTTCATCTTGAAGAAGGCTTCGTAGATGATGTCGAAGCGGTCGAGGTACTCCTGGAGCGCCGCTTGGAACTCCTTCTTGCCGTCGACCCAGTTCGTCAGCGTCGCGTCGGTTTCGTCCGACTCGGCGATGCCGGAGCCCGTCGTGGCGACGACGTCGTCGGGACACGAGCCGCGGAAGTCTTCGGTGAGTCCGAGGCAGAACTTCGAGGCGCTCTTCGCTTCGACCGCTTCCTCGAACGCGGCGGCGACGTCCTTGAGTTGCAGGTCGAGGAGCTCGATCGAGTAGTCGCCCTGGCCGTTGCGCAGCCGCTTGCCCTTGTCGGCGTGTTCGGTCGCGAAACGCGCGAGCAGCTCCGGGTTGTAGGCGTGCTTCGCGGCCTTCGTGGACCCGGCTTCGGCACCGGACTTCGCCCCGGCGTCCGTCGATTCGTCTTCGCCTCCGGAGCACCCCGCGACAAGGAACATCGCGACGAGCACGGTGGCCATCCAATCGAACGCTCGGAATCGTGACGCGAGCGTTCGCGTCGGTGGCAGGGAGACAGCTCTGTGCCAGGACACGTTTCGATGCTGGGAGAACGCGGAGACGGGCGTTGCCGTCGCGCGGGGGGATGTTCGTTCGGCTTCGGTGGTCTTCAAGGGCATCGCATCGCTCGCGGGCTTCGGGTCAGGGTGCGTTGGCGGGCGTCGCCCGATGAAAAACGGCTTGCCCGACCGAGGCGGACGCGGCTGTGGCCGCGCGGCAGGTCATCCTCTTCGATCGATCAGCCAATAGACCAAACGAGTGGTCGACTGACAAGATGCAATCGGCCTTCCGGGGCGCTTCCCGAGCGCCGCGTCACGCTACCGGGCCGTGACGTCGGGTTGGTATGATCCTGCGTCGAACGATGGATACGAGTGCCTACCATGAAGCCGGCCACGCCTACATGGCGATGTACGTCGGCGCGCGAGTGCGGAGCATCACGATCGACCCCGAATCCGGCACGGGGCCCGACCGGTCGGGGGACACGCACGTCGAGTGGAACTTGCGCGGTTGGACGAAGCCGCAGTTCGCCGAGAATTCGGTTCGCGTCGCGCTCGCGGGGCCTGCGGTCGAGATGATCTACACGGGCGATCCGTACCACCCAGGCGCCGTGCAGGAGTGGGCCGACGACTGGGAGGAGGCCGTCGTGCGCGCCGCGCGCCTTCGCAAGACGCATCGCGAGATCCTCGAGTATCTCGAGGACACGACGCGGGAGCTCATCGCGATGCTCCGCCAGCATCGTCATTGGTCGCCCGTTGCCGCGCTCGCCGATCATCTCCTCGCGTACGAGACCATGGAAACCTGGGAGATCGAAGGCGTCGTGCGGCATTGGCTTCGATGACCTTGTCGGCCTTTCAATTTGCCCGCGATTCCGCTACAACGACCGCTCGGGAATCCGTAGTCCACGCCCGACCTTTGGACCTGACGTAACGAAGGAGCCTCTCATGGAGTCCGTGATGGATCGCACCGCGCTGTTTCGAGACCACGTCGACCACGTCGTCGCTCGCACGAACGAAGCTCTTCGCGCCTACGCGCAGAAGGACGCGGGGTGCGAGGGGATCGTCTTTCACGCGGGCAAGATGCTCTATCACCACGCGGACGACCAGCCGTTCCCGTTCCGCCCGATGTTCCACTTCACGCGGTTCGCGCCGGTTCCGGGGCCGGACCACCTGCTCGTCGTGCGTCCGGGTTCGGCGCCGAAGCTGTATCGCGTCGTCGCGCAGGACTTCTGGCATGAGCCGCCGGCACCGACCGGGCATCCGTTCGACGAGGTGCTCGACATCGAAAACGTCGAGTCGGCCGACGCGGCGATCGCGGCCGCCGGCGACCTTTCCGACTGCGCGTACTTCGGGAATGCCCCCGACGTGGCGCGCAAACTCGGGATCGATGCGTCGCGCGTCGAGCCGGAGCTGCTCGTGAGCCTCCTCGATTGGGACCGCGGCATGAAGACGCCCTACGAGGTGGACTGCATTCGGGAAGCGTGCGGGACGGCCGCGAACGGTCATCTGGCCGTGCGCCGAGCCGCGATGCGCGGCGCGTCCGAACGAGAGCTGTTCGCGACCTATCTCGAAGCGACCGGGTTTCTCGAGAACGAAACGCCGTACGGTTCGATCATCGGCTGGGACGAGAACGCGGCAACGCTGCACTACACGAGCAAGCGTGTCGCGAAGCCCGACCCCGGCTACGTGCTGTTGATCGATGCGGGCACGAGCTGCTTCGGCTACGCGAGCGACGTCACGAGAACGTACGCGACCGCCTCCGCGCCGGCCGAATTCGTGGCCGCGCTCGACGCGATGGACGACCTCGAGCAAGAGCTCGTGAACAAGGTCGGCCCGGGCGTCGGTTTCATCGACTTGCACATCGACGCGCATCGCGGAGTGGCGAAGATCCTCCACGAAACGGGCATCGCGAAGAAGTCCGCGGACGAGCTCTACGACCTCGGGCTCACGCAGCCGTTCTTGCCGCACGGGCTCGGACACCACCTCGGGCTGCAAGTGCACGACGTCGGCGGACGTCAGAAGACGCCCGAAGGCGAGATCGAGGCGCCGCCCGAGAAGTTCCCGTCGCTGCGTACGACGCGCGAGCTCGCGGTCGGGCACGTCGTCACGATCGAGCCCGGGTTGTACTTCATCCCGATGCTTCTCGATCCGGTGCGCGCCGAGCATCCGGACGCGTTCGATTGGGATCTCGTCGATCGGCTCGTGCCGTGCGGCGGAATCCGTATCGAGGACGACGTGCTCGTCACCGAGGCGGGGCGCGAAGACCTCACGCGCGGACTGATTCCGGGACATCGCGAACCGATCGACGGATGAGCGTCCGAGCCGCCGTCGCGATCAGTTGAGCTTGGCCTCGACGAGCGCGCGCAGGCGGTCCGATTGGCGCAACTCTTCGAGCGCCGCCGACGTGATCTGGCGGATGCGTTCGTGCGTCAGACCGTGGTTCTTACCGAGCTCGCGTAGCGTGCTCGCGTGGTCGTGCTCGATCCCGTAGCGTTCCTTGACGATCGCGCCATGGCGCTCCGGAAGTTCGTCGATGACCTCCATGACGATGCGCTTCAAGAACGATCGCTGCGCGGAATCGAGCGGCGACTCCGACTCGTCCGCGCGGAGGAACACGTTGCCGACCGAGGACTCTTCTTCGCCGAGCGGTTGATCGATCGATACCGTCGACTCGAGGTGCGGGCGAAGCTCGCGGACGTCTTGCGTCGAGAACTCGGCGAGCGCGGCGAGGTCTTCCGATCGCGGCTCGCGGCCTTCGCGTTCGATGAAGTCGCGTCGATGCCGTTCGAGTTTGCCGAGCAGCGCGACCTTGTTCTGCGGCACGCGCACGACGCGTGACTGACTCGCGACGGCGCGCTGAACCGCTTGACGGATCCACCACGTTGCGTGCGTACTGAGCTGGCAGCCGCGGCTCGGTTCGAACTTCTCGAGCGCGATCATGAGTCCGAGATTCCCCTCCTGTACGAGATCGAGGAAGGGCAGTCCGCGCCCCAGAAACTCCTTCGCGATTCCCATCACGAGGCGCAGGTTGAGGTCGCACAGTCGATTCAAGGTTGTCGTGTACGCCGATCGGATCGTGGCGATGTCGCGGCGTTGGCGTCGTGCCGTGGCACTGTCGGTTCCGGCGCGCACGAGTGCGTCGCGCCACGAAGCGATGGCCGAAGGATCGGCCGGCGTTCGCCGGTCGTTGCGCAATACGGAGCGTTCGCGCCGCGACAGGTCGTCGATGGCGGTCTCGGTCGCGTCGATGATCTCGTAGACGAACTTCATCTCGATGCGCAGTGCCGTGAGGAGGCGCGCCGACGGCTCGATCGCGCGTTGCGCTTCGGCGGACTCTTGCGATCCCGGGCGACGGAGCGCGGACGCGGCTTCGTCGACGTGGAGATTCCAACGCTCACGGCGCGCCTCGCGCGAGCGCCGAAGCCTCTCGACGATGCGCGGCAGCCGCCGGCGAATACGACGCGCCGTCGGCCCGTCGGCTTTCACGACGCGATCGAACGCGCGTTCGCCACTCGTCACGGCCTCGAGAAGTTCGATCGCTTTATCGATCGCGAAGCTGGATCGGAAGGTCGCGAGGCGCAGGGATTTCCGTTGCGCTTCGAGCTCGCGTCCAAGCGTCGCGTTATCGCCGTGAGAAGGGTCGATGTGCCGCGAGGCGTCGCGGAAGTAGGCGTGCTCCGAGCTCAGGACGCGCTCGTCGACATCGCCATGGACCGTGCTTCTCGGAGCCGCGACGGGTGCGTCGCTCTCAAAGGCGTCCGGGGACGAGGTTTGCGAGGGGGTCGTCGGCAGGTCGCGCGGTTCGGTGATCATCGTCGCCTCTCTCGATGGACAGAAGTCGTTGACTGTCCGAGATTTCGTGACGTGATCGTGGCCGGATTCGGAATCCCGGCCGTCTGCGGCAAGACGCCGCACGGCGCGAACTCAGCGTTCGACGGGGCGGAACACGAAGCGCACCAGCAAGATGACGAGCGCGATGGCGACGGGCAGCGTGGCGTACACGGGAACGCCGTACGACGTCCCGAGGATGCTCACGCCGATGCCGAGCAAGCCGGCCGTCATCGCGTAAGGTATCTGCGTGCGTACGTGGGCGATGTGGTCGCAGCCCGAGGCCATGCTCGACAGGATCGTCGTGTCGGAGATGGGCGAGCAGTGGTCGCCCCAAACGCTTCCCGCGAGTACCGACGCGATCGTGCCGAGCAGCAAGGTGCGGTACGTGTCGTCGCCGAGCGGATGTCCCGCAGCGATCGAGAGCTCGTGCGCGATCGGGATCACGAGCGGCATGAGGATGGCCATCGTCGCCCACGACGTGCCGGTCGCGAAGGCGACAGCGGCGGCGATGACGAACGTGAGCACGGGAATCCACGACGGCGACACGACGCCTTCGGTGATCGACACGAGGTAGTCGGCGGTGTGGAGCTCGCCGCACACGGCGCCGAGCGACCAAGCGAGGATCAACACGATGAGCGCGAGCAGCATCGAGCGGAAGCCGGCCGCGAGCGCCGTCATCGTTTGCGGGATGCGAACCTTCGGGGTCGCGATCGCGAGCAGGACGGCGACGACGACTCCCGACAGGCTGCCCCACAAGAGCGCGGCGTAGCTGTTGGCGTTGGAGAAGATGTCGCGCACGGTCTCGAACCAGGTCGCGTCGGCCGCGGGCTCGACGGCCGCGCGTCCCGTGTACACGATGCCGTAGAGCGTTACGCCGATCACGGTGAGGATCGGCAGCAGCGCGTTCACGGCGCGAAGCGGCATCTCGTCGGTCGGCTGGAGGTCGGCGTGATCGAAGTCCGCGAGCGGGACGTGCTTCTTCGACAAGACTTCGCCGTCGCGGTGTGCGCGACGTTCGGCGCCGAGCATCGGCCCGAGGTCGCGTCGCGTCCAAGCGATCGTCCCGACCATGACGAGCGCGAGGATCGGATAGAACAGATAGGGGATCGACGCGAGGAACGTGCCGTACGCGTCGTACGGAATCTCGAGGTCGCGGAACGCCTCGCCGACGAGCCCGACCTCGTAACCGACCCATGTCGACACCGGCGCGAGACACGCCACAGGCGCCGCGGTCGAGTCGACGATGTACGCGAGTTTTTCGCGGCTGATCTTCAGGCGGTCGGTGACGGGGCGCATCGTCGAGCCGACGATGAGCGTGTTCGCGTAGTCGTCGAAGAAGACGAAGAGACCCATCGCCCAGGTGGCGAGCTGCCCCCGTCGACCGGTCGTCGCGTAGCGCGCGAGCCACGCCACGATGCCCTGCGTTCCGCCGCTGCGGGTGATCACGCCGACCATCCCGCCGAGCAGCGACGAGAAGATGAGGATCGACGCATGGTCCGCATCGGCGAGCGCGTCCACCACGAAGCGGTCGATCGTGCGCGCGAACGCGGTCGTGACGTCGAAGTCGAAGAGCAGCAGCGACCCGAACAAGATCCCCGCGAACAGCGACAGCAGGACTTCACGGAAGAGCAGGGCGAGGACGATCGCCGCGAGTGGCGGCAGGATCGACCACCAAGGCTCGATCGCGCGAATCTCGATCGCGGTTTCGGCGCCGCCCGCGCGCAGAGCCACCGAGTGCCGCCCGGCCTCGAGGCGGACGTCCGGCCATTCGAAGGTCGTGGCGCCCGGGGTGATCCGCAAGTTCTCGACGACCTCGCCGTCGACGAGGAGCTCCGCGGGAAGCCCGGATTCGTCGGGCGCCCCTGCGGGGTCCTCGGCGGGGGATTCTCCCTCGACCCGACTCGTGTCTCCGGCCGGTCCCTCGAACTCGACGACGAGGCGGAGGGGGCGCCCGGCGTGGATCGCACCATCGGTCGACAGCGTAATCGACGAGCTGGAAACGTCTTGTGTCGATCGGGCGTGGGCGCTGCCCGCGAAGGGGAAGGGAATCGTCGTCCAGACGAGGGCGACGAGCGTGCCGAGGAGGGCCGCGTTCCGGACGCGGACGGAGAGGCGTCGATTCATGGGCGACGATCATACTGACGTGCCAGGGCGGTCGCAAGCGCTCGGTCGCCGTCCCTCCCCGAACGGCCCGAAGCGGCACGTCGAGCAGCTGTTGCATCGTTCAGGGGCCTTGCGTCAAGGGGGAGTAGCGGTTATCGTGGAACCCCTCGAGTCCGAGCGGGACTCGTATCTAGGAGGAAATGGACCCGACGGGACCTGACCGCCATCGTGACCGGCGAGGCGATCGGGTGCGTCCGGCAGCTTTCGCGAGCCCCGTGTTGCAGCCGCGATGGCCACCGCGCGACGAGCCACGTGCTTTCGGGAATCAAGCGCGTGGATCCGACCCGGGCCCATGAATCCACCGAGTGCTCGAACCACGCGAGGCGTACGTCTCCAGGGGGCGTCGAGCAGTCGGGAGACCTGGCACACGTGTTCGCGATCGTCGCGAACGCGGAACGACACGAACGGAGGGGAAGTTGAAGACCACCATCGAGACGTTCTTCCGATGCGGCGTAGTGGCTTGCGCGCTCGTATTGGCGGCGGCGACCGCATTCGCGGGCGGCGTCGAGGTCGATCCGGATCCGCTGCAGCTGGTCCTGAATCCGGGTGACATCGAAGAAGTCGTCTGCACGGTCACGATCCCGTGCGACGCCGCGCCACCCAAGGCCGACATCTACTTGCTCGCCGACACGACGGGCAGCATGGGCGAGATTCTGCAGGCCGTCCAGGACGCGGCGGACGAGCTCGTCGACACGCTGCTCGCCACGCCGAACGTCGACGTCAACATCGGCGTCGGCAACTACAAGGATTTCAACGATTTCGACGACTACGCGTTCCAGCATCAGCAGAGCCCGACCGGGGACGACGTCGCGATCAAGGACGCCATCAACGATTGGTTCGCCTCGGGCGGATCGGATGCGCCCGAAGCGCAGCTCTACGCGCTGTCGAAGCTCGCGAACGATCCCGCGGTCGGTTTCCGCACGGGTACCGACGTGAAGCGCATCATCGTCTGGTTCGGCGACCGTCCGGGCCACGACCCGGTTTGCGAGACGGTGCACAACGATCCGGTCCTGCCCTTCGACGTCACGGAAGCGACGACGATCGCGGACCTGCTCGCTGCGGGTGAAGGCGGCACGACGGTCGTCGCCATCTCGACGCGAATCGGTGAGCCGGGCGCGCTCGACGCGGACCCGGACCCGTTTGCCGAAGACTACATGAACTGCGACCCGGACGGCGGCCCGAACCAGGCGACGAACATCACGGGCGCCACGAACGGCCAGCACATCGAGGTCCTCGAGGATCCGGACGAGATCGTCGGCGTGATCCTCACGGCCGTCGAAGAGATCTTCGAAACGGTCGACGTCTCGATGGAAGCCATCGGTGACATCATTCCGTTCATCACGAACATCGACCCGCTGATCTACGAAGACGTCGAAGTGCCGCTTTGCGAAGAGGCGGAGTCGGTGCAGGTCGAGTTCACGATCACGTTCGAAGGTCAGCCTTGCATCGAGAACCAGTCGCACTACTTCGGTGGGCTTCACGTTCTCGTCGACGGCGACGTGACGCAGGTGAAGAACGTCGAAATCGTTCAGGAAGAGTGCGTCGAGGTCGTCTGCGCGATGGTCGTCGGCGCCAAGAAGGCGTACATCCCGTGGGGCGACGATCCCTCGGACGTCGTTCTCCTGAAGCCGAAGCGTCCGAAGGCCGACTACACGTTCCCGACGACGATGGAGGACATCCCGGACATCCTCGTCCCGGAAGATCCGTCGCTCGAAGGCAAGCACGTGTACCTTCAGGTCTACATGTACAACCCGGTCGACTTCCCGGATGATCCGTGGCAGTTCTCGAACGGTCTCGATTTCACGATCGGATCGGGCGCGATGCCGGTGCCGTACGGTCCGAGCACGACGATCGATCTGTGGGCCAACGCGCCGGTTCCGCTGGGCGGTCGGCTCGACGTGAACTTCTCGATCGACGGTCTTTGATCCAGAAACTCGCGGTCGAGGCGAGGCCTCGGCCGTTCTGATGAAGCAGTCTCACGAAGCGTCGTCCGAAAGGGCGGCGCTTCGTGCGCTCCGGGGCACCCCGACCCCCGTCCGGGGCCGCGAATCCGGCGTTACCTCCCCTTTGCCATCCGCTTCGGTGGAGGCTAGAATGTCCGCTCACCCACTCGTCCGAGGCCCCGCTTGCGCGAGGCCCGAGTGCCCGAGCCAGGGTGCGGCCTCGCTCGCCCGAGGCGCGACGGTGCGTGACGGCGCAGTCTCTTTCTCTCCCCGAATCAAGGATGGAGCCGACGGTATGAGTGACGAAGCGGTCTTGACGTACGACGGGAAGGAATACCGGCTGCCCGTGATCACGGGGTCGGAGGGCGAGAAGGGCGTCGACATCACGAAGCTGCGTTCGCAGTCGGGGCTCGTCACGTTCGATCCCGGCTACGGCAACTCGGGATCCTGCCGCAGCGCCATCACGTTCATCGACGGTGAAAAGGGGATCCTGCGCTATCGCGGCATTCCGATCGAAGACATCGCCGAGAAGAGCACGTTCCTCGAGACGTCGTACCTGCTGATTCGTGGTCGATTCCCGTCCCGCGCCGAGCTCGATCAATTCGTCGCGGCGATCTCGCGCCACACGATGCTGCACGAGAACATGAAGCGCTTCTACGCGGGCTTCCCGAAGAAGGCGCATCCGATGGCGGTCAGCGCCGCCGTCGTCGCCGCGCTCTCGGCGTTCTATCCCGAGAAGCTCGACCCGCGCGCCGACGGCGAGCTCGACGGCATCATCGTGCGGCTCATGGCGAAGCTTCCGACGATCGTCTCCTATGCGCACAAGCACGCGATCGGGCAGCCGTTCCTCTACCCGGACAATCGCCTCGACTACTCGTCGAACTTCTTGCGCATGATGTTCGCGACGCCGTGCGAAGACTACGAAGTCAATCCCGTGATCGCGCGGGCGCTCGACTTGCTGTTGATCCTGCACGCCGACCACGAGCAGAACTGCTCGACGAGCACGGTGCGGCT
>JAUIME010000890.1 GCA_030433195.1 bacterium | reverse complement strand
GAGTTCTACGACAAGTTGGGGATCCTCGAGACCATCGATGCATCGCGGTCTCCCGACGTCGTCCACGAAGAGCTACGGGGATACCTCGGTGATCCTTGACGCCCCGCGCGTTTCGATCGGCTTTGGCGATTTCGTGACTCGCGATCTCGTGACTCGCGATATCCCGGGCGGCCTTCGATGAACACTCGTGCACCGCGCCGCGGCATCACGTTGAAGAAGCAAGACGAGATCGAGCGCATGTCGCGGGCCGGCGCGGTCGTCGCGAGCGTGCTCGACGCGGCTCGCGATTGGGTGCTGCCGGGGCGGACGACGAAGTGGATCGACGGCCAGGCGGAAGCCCTGATCCGCGAATCCGGGGGGCGTCCCGCGTTCAAGGGATACCGCGGTTTCCCGGCGTCGATCTGCAGCTCGGTGAACGAGGCCGTCGTGCACGGGATTCCGAACGAGGAACCGTTGCGGGATGGCGATCTGGTCAAGATCGACGTGGGGGTGGAGTTCGAGAGCTACTTCGGGGACAGCGCGTGGACGTTCGCGGTCGGGGAACCGAGCGCCGAAGCGGAGCGGCTGTGCGAGACGTGCCTCGGTGCGCTCGAAGCGGGGATCGATGCCGCGCGCCCGGGGAACAAGATCCGAGACATCGCGGCCGCGATCGAAGGTGCGGTTCGGCCGACGCGTTTCGGGATCGTCGAGCAGTATGTCGGACACGGGATCGGCCGCCGACTTCACGAGGCTCCGCAGATTCCGAACTACGTCGCGGACGACTTCGAAGACCTCGACGTCGAGCTCCAGTCGGGTATGGTCTTGGCCATCGAGCCCATGGTGAATGCGGGGGATCCGGGAGTCGTGACGCTCGATGACGGCTGGACGGTCGTCACCAAAGACCGGCGGCTCTCGTCCCACTTCGAGCATACGGTCTGGATCTCGGAGGAGGGGCCGGTGGTCCTCACGCGGAGTTCGGCAAAAAAGCTCGAAAGGCGTCGATTCCGTGGTTGATTCGGAGAAGGTCTTTTATAGAATGTACGGTTTGAATTCAGATGCTTCGTTTTGTCGTCATAACTCGTGTGCCGAACGGCGCTTGGGGCGACGGCAGGGCGGAAGCTCGAATCCCTGGTAGGAATCTCCCGTGAAAGAAGAGCCGATCCGAGTCGAGGCGACCGTCAAGGAATCGCTGCCCAACGCGCAATTCCGAGTCGAGCTCGACAATGGGCACGAGGTGCTCGCTCACGTATCCGGTAAGATGCGCATGCACTTCATCCGGATCTTGCCGGGAGACAAGATCACGCTCGAGATGTCGCCTTACGATCTCAAGAAGGGGCGCATCGTCTACCGCAATCAATAACGACCACGAGGAGGGCGGCGCGTGTCTCTTCGACGCGAGTCGACCGTCATCGTTGCCAATCGATCGCTGTTAGGGGTTTCCCATGAAGGTTCGTGCATCGCTGCGACGTATTTGTGAGAACTGCAAGATCATCCGCCGCAAGGGTGTCGTGCGCGTGATTTGCGAGAACCCCCGCCACAAGCAACGCCAGGGTTAGGTCGTGCTGCAGGCCGGTGGCGGCAGCGAGGCCCTGGTTAGTGGAATCTGGTCGGTGGAATGTCGAGTCATCGGGCGGGCCGAGTTGTCGGGTCGGCCCGATCGAGTTCGACGAAACGAATACGAATAACGAGACGCGGATCCGATCGCAGGTGCGATCGCGAGCCGGGTTCATGAAGCTGGAGTCGTGAGAGTATGCCTCGAATCGTTGGTATCGACATTCCGACCGCTCGTCCGTCGCGCGTCGCCCTGACGGCGATCTTCGGGATCGGGCGGCAGACCGCCGAGAACATGCTCGCCGAGCTCGGTATCGACCCGAGCACGCGCGCGAAGGATCTCACGGAAGACGAAGTGACGCGCATCTCGGCGTACATCGAGCGCAACCTCACCGTCGAGGGGCAGCTTCGCCGCCAGCTCGCGCAGAACATCACGCGCCTGAAGGACATC
>JAUIME010000889.1 GCA_030433195.1 bacterium | reverse complement strand
CGCTCGATACCGCCTTCGACTGATCCCACGAGGGTGTTGCTTTCCTACTCGACAGGTGACGGTATGCCGGAGACAAGAGCCTTGGGCGCGTCATTCATCTTCCGCGGTTACGAGTTTTCGTCGGACCGGGGAGTCGCGACTGAGGCCGTCCGGCTCGCGGCTTCGGTCGCGTCGGTGGGGTTCGAGTTCATGAAAGCCCATGCGGATCTGGGGTCGTTGTTGGCAGGAATCCCTCGGTGGTGCGCCCGCTGTGAAGCCTTCGAGCGGACCATGGCGGTCCACTTCCTCTCAGGCGACCTCGCAGCCATCGAGGAGCAAGTCGAGGAAGAGCGCGCGGCGGAGGACGGTCCGTCCAAGACGGCAAACCTGGACTTCGCGAGCCGGTTTCGTTCCACCTTGGGTCTTCGATAGGCGGGCACCGGAGTCGCTCGGTAGGCTGCATTGCTCCTCGTCGACGAAGCCGATTCGCCTTACTCCGGCGATCCTCCGTGCTGCGCGGCGGCGTCTTGCCCTCAACTCGCATGGGCTGCAAGCACTTTCGAGAAGTGCGCGATTTTTCGGTTCGGGAAGGTCGTTCGCATTCGGTTCTCCTGCTTGGAGTCCGCGTAGGGACTCGTGGGATCGAACCGTCGTGTCGATCTCTCTCCAAGTTCGCGAACCGTTCTCGAAAGCAAGGGGTGTATCATGCGCGCAATCATCGTGTGGTTTCTCACAGGCGTCACGCTCGTTTCGTTCCAATCGACCGGCACGGCTTCGGAGGCCTTTCCGGCATCTCTGGATCTCTCGACACTGGATGGCACGAACGGGTTCGTGTTGTTCGTGCTCGGCTCGGGAGACAGGACGGGCTTCAGTGTCTCCGGGATCGGCGACGTCAACGCGGACGGTCTGCCCGACGTTGCGATCGGCGCACGGGATGCGAGCCCGGGCGGCAGTGCGCAATCGGGCCGAGCGTTCGTGGTGTTCGGGTCCGCTGCGCCGTTTCCGGCGTCCTTCGATCTGGCGAACCTGAACGGAACGAACGGGTTCGAGTTGGTCGGAGCCGAGGATAACGACGGCGCCGGGGCGAGTGTATCCGGTTTGGGGGACATGAACGGGGACGGCATCGACGATCTGGCGATCGGTGCGTCCGGAACCAGCAAGGTCCACGTCGTGTTCGGATCGGATTCGCCGTTTCCGGCATCGTTCGACCTCGCGACCCTCGACGGGACGAACGGTTTCACGGTACTCGGTAGAGAGGCGGGCGATCAGCTCGGGGGTCAGGTGGCGGGTGCCGGTGACGTGAACGGCGATGGGTTGCCCGATCTCGTCATCGGCGCGCGCGTCGCACTGTCCGTGCGCGGCGAAAGCTACGTGGTCTTCGGATCAGCCCTTGGATTTTCGGCGTCCCTCGCGGTCTCGGACTTGGATGGTGCGAACGGTTTCGTGATCCCCGGAATCAGCGCGAACGACCAGTCTGGCTCGAGTGTCGCGGGCGCGGGAGACGTGAACGGTGACGGCGTGGACGACTTCCTGGTCGGATCCATGAACGCGACTCCGGGAGGGAGACTTCGTGCCGGCGAGTCCTACGTGGTCTTCGGTACCGACGCAGGGTTTCCGGCGTCGTTGAGCCTGTCGACGCTCGACGGTACGAACGGCTTCCAGATGAACGGGATCGATCCCGAGGACGACTCCGGCGGGAGTGTCGCGGGCGTCGGAGACGTGAACGGTGACGGTATCGACGATGTGGCCGTCGGGGCCTCGTCGGCAGCGGGCGGTAGGGGAGAGGTCTACGTCGTGTTCGGATCTTCGACCGGTTTCCCGGCGTCGATCGAGTTCGCGAGCCTGGACGGTACGAACGGCTTCTTGGTGTCCGGTGCCGATGCGGGAGACGTGCAGGTCGTGGACGTCCAGGACATGGTCGACGTCGAGCAGGTGGCCGCGCAGCTCGCGCAGTGACAGGCCCGGCGGGACCGACTCGAGCAGCACACTGCCCGCCTCGCGCAG
>JAUIME010000114.1 GCA_030433195.1 bacterium | reverse complement strand
GCTCGCGGCGGTGCCCGGTGAAGGTCCACCGAGTTCCGGTCGGATCGGCGACCACCCAGTCGCAGGCCGCGAACGGGAGCGCGGTCTCGAGCCAGTCCTCGCCATCCTGCACGAGCGACTTCACGTGGAGGGAGCCATCGCCGCCGCGCCACGGCGTCGAGAGCGGTTGGGACGTCGCCATCCACACGCGCCAATAACCGTCGTACTTGCGCATGCGCTCGAGCACGAGCGGCTCGCCGCTGCCCGCGCGCGTCACGCCGCCTTCGAGCTCGATCCGGATCGGCGACAGCGGGCTCGCGGACGTCGTCGGGCGCCCGACCAATGTGGCCGATCCCGCACCGGGGCGCGCCATCACGAAGATGCGCGAAGCACCGTCGCGAAACTCGATCTTCGCCCGCGGTGCCGCGCCGGGCGATGCGTCCGCGGCCTCCGCGGAACCGTCGTTCGCGCCGTCGATCCCGTCGGTGAGCAAGCCGCCCCACCAGTGGACGTCGAGCGACGCATCGGCGCGGTACGACGCCGCACCGACGACGAAGTCCGCGGCGCCCGGGCCCTCGAGCGTGAGCTCGTACGTCGCCGCGAGATCGGTCGCGGGGTTGTCCCAGAAGCCCTCGGCCAGCAGAACGAGAGGCTCGGGGAATCCTGGAATCAACTCGAGGAGACCGCCCACGGGGCCGACGTTGACCGTCTCTTCGTAGGCGTGGACGATCTTGTCGCGAAACTCGATCGGCACGCCGACCGCGCCGAGCGTCTCGCCGGCCGCGTTCTTGTGGACGAAGCGCATCTCGCCGTGGAACGGGTCGCGGAACTCGTACGTGAAATCGTGCCACTCGTCGATGCGGAGCTGCTCGTACGGCGCCGTCGAGGCGGGCACGGCACCGCCCTTCTCGGCCGGCTCGAACACGACCTCGACCGTGTCGATCGGCTCGTCGTCGTCGTCGCGCTCGACCGTCGGCGTCGACACGACCACGCGGACGAAGCGGCCGTTGATCGTGAAGTTCTCGACGACGGGGGCGACGCCTCCGTCCGATGATTCGACGGCCTCGGCGGGTTCGCCCTCTTGGGCGGTCGCCGTGACCGGAACGAGCCACGAGGCCGCGAGCGCGACCCAAATCCCCGACGCCATCGCGAGCGCCGAAACCTTCCCCGCCGCAGCGCGGCGCCCTTGGTCCACCACCGAAACGAGCCGCATGACTTCCCTCCGTAAACGACGAGCGAACGACGTTACCGAGCCCCCACGCACGATATGATGACGCACGATTCGACGGAGTGCAAGCGCGTCGGCGCGACGGTCGTGCGACTTTCGTCGGCGAGCCGCGAGCGGCGACGGCGCCTCGCCCGCGCGGGCTCGGCGCCTCGCCCCGCGATCGCCCCGGAAGTACGCTAGCCGCATGCTCGATCCGTTCCTCATCGCCGCCTCGTTCGTGACGTCGGCGTGCACGGCCGTGGTCGGTGTCGGCGGCGGGACGCTGCTGATCTCCGTGATGCCGGGCAGCCTCCCGATCGCGGCGATCGTCCCCGTGCACGGCGTCGTGCAGTTCGCGAGCAACCTGTCGCGGGCGGCCTTCGCGCATCGCCGGATCCAGTGGCGGCTCGTGCGCCCGTTCGTGCTCGGGGCGGCGATCGGCGCACTTGCGGGCTCGTTCTTCGTCGAATCGGTGCCGACCGAGTGGCTGCCGATCCTCCTCGGCTCCTTCATCCTCGTCGTGACGTGGCTGCCGAGGCCCCGGGCCATGCCGCGCATCCCCGCCCCGTTCGTCCAGGTGGGCGCGGTCCAGACGTTCGCGTCGCTGTTCGTCGGCATCGCCGGGCCGCTCAACGTCGCGCCGCTGCTGCGCGAAGGCCTCTCGCGCGACGAGCTCGTCGCCACCGACGCGGCCATGAACACGTCGCTGCACGGCATCAAGGTGGCGACGTTCGTGGTGCTCGGCTTCGCGTACGCGGAGTGGCTGCCGCTCATCGGCGCGATGGTCGTCGCGGTCTCGCTCGGATCGTGGGTCGGAACGCACCTGCGCGCGCGCGTCCCCGAGCGGCCCTTCCGATTCGTGTTGCGGTGGCTCCTGACCGCACTCGCGATCCGGATTCTCGTGCGCGGACTCACCGGGGGCGCCGTCTGACGAGCCTCTCACGCCACCCTCATCGTCGCGTGAGGTAGCATGGAAAGCGACATGGGCAACTTCTTCTACAAGCTCGGCCGCTTCGTCGGCCCCGCGGCCCGCAAGGGACAGTGGTTCTGGCAGACGCTCGTGGGCTCCGAGGGCGACGAGATCCGCGCCGAACACGCCGTGGGGCGCGACCTCGCCGCCGCGATGGAACGCGAAGCCGGAGTCGACGACGATCCCGACGCGAACGCCCGGGTCACGGACGTCGGCACCAAGCTCGCCCGGTGCCTCGCGAATCAGAAGCGATCGTTCCGGTTCACGATCACGCCGGCGCCCGAGCCCAACGCGTTCGCGCTGCCGGGTGGCTTCGTCTTCGTGACGCGCGGCCTCCTCGACGCGATCGGCGACGACGACGACGAGCTCGCGTTCGTGCTCGGCCACGAGATCGCGCACGTCGTGCGCAAGCACGCCATCGAACGCGTGATCCAAAGCTCCGCGCTGTCGATCCTCGCGAAGGCGGCCCCCGGCGGCTCGGGCGCGCTCGCGACATGGATCCGCCGTTCGGGCTCGAAGCTCCTCGACGGCGCCTACTCGCAAGACAACGAGTTCGACGCCGACGAGCTCGGCGCCCGCCTCGTCATCACGGCCGGCTTCTCGCACGACGGCCCGGAACGCCTGCTCCGCCGCCTCGAACGCCTCGCACAACGCGAAGGCCGCAGCGATGCCCGCGACGACGCTGCATCGGCATGGCTGCGATACGCCGCGACGCACCCCCCGTTCGCGAGCCGCGTGCGCCGCGTCCGCGTCACGGTCGACGACGCGCGATAGGGCCGGGGCGCGGCCCCGGTCGTCGTTCGACTATTCGAGCGCTCCGATCACCGACTCGAGTCGATCGCCCGCCGCGAAGTCGATCGGCTCTTCGCCCGGTCGCAGCCATCGCGCCGGGCCACCGAGGAGCGTCATCGTGGTGCCGGCGTCGTTCTCCTCGACGACGAGCACGGCGCCTTCGTAGAGCCCGAGCACGGGCGTCGTGTTCTCTTCGTGGAACTCGCGGAGGCGATCGTCACGAGTTTCGCCGAAGTGCTCGTGGTAGGAGCCGTCGGCGTCGCGGCGCCAGGTCGAGCCCGAGAAGTAGTGCGGGTTGATCTGGAACGGGACGAGGCCCAGCGTCTCGAAGCTCGGCGGCTCGACGATCGGCATGTCGTTGGTCGTCGAGAGCTTCGGGCAGGCGACGTTCGATCCCGCGCTCACGCCGACGTAGGGCATGCCGTCTCGCACGCGACGGCGGATCGCGTCGAGCACCCCCATGCGATGCAGCGCCGCGACGAGTCGGAACGTGTTGCCGCCGCCCACGTAGATCGCCTCGGCCTCTTCGACCGCACGCACGGGATCGTCGTGGCGGTGGATGCCGTCGAGTGCGTACCCCGCGTCGAGTCCCTTCTCGGCGAACTTGGCGACCGTGCCGTCGTGATCGGCGAGGGCGTGCGGCACGAAGAGGACGCGCCCTGCGTCGCCGATCGCGTCGCGGATGGCCTGCGTGTAGACGGCGCGGCGCTCCTCGGCGCGCACGCCTCCACTCGCGAGTACGAGTCGTCGTCCCATCGTTCGATCTCCCTCCGTGTCGATGTCGCATCGACGGAATCTGTTACGAATCGTGACACTCTCGCGCATGCGTCAGCCCGCTGCACGCCGCCGCGCGTCGAGTGGCGCGGATCGGGCCGCGGTCGCAAGTTCGCTCCGCATCGTAGCTTCTGCGGCGCGGCGCGCATCTCTCGTCGACTCCGGCGCGGGCGGCACCGGCGTTGCTTCGTCTTCGAGCAGAATCATCTTCTCCGGCAGGGAGAAGACATCCCTCGATTGGGGGGAGGCCGTGCTCCAACGTAGGACGCGGTCTCCCTTCGCTCCCACGCTCCCGTCGCGACCCACGCGCCGAAGTTACTGCGACGCGGCCGCCTCGTCGCCGCCTCGCGCACGGGACCCCGCACGCGCGGCCCGCAGCGCGAGCCAACCGACGTTCGCCATCGACCCCGCGGCGTAGGCAAGCAGCGCGATCGTGATGCCCTTCGCGCCGCCCCAAATGATGCCGAACGCGAGCACGGCGATCAGCGCCAGAAGCATCGCGACGACACCCTCGGTGATTCCGTGCGTACGACGCTCGTGCACGAGGATGCCCTGGAACCAGCTCTGCATCGCCGCGAGTGCCGGCAAGAACCACACGAGCCGCAGGGCTTCGGTCGACACCTCGATGACTTCCGGATCGAGATCGATCACGGTGCCGAACCACAGGCGACCCAGCGGCGTGAACGCGACCGCGAAGAGGATCGAGGTCGTCGCGAGCGCGAGCCACGCTGTGAATCGGCGCAGCGCCGGCTCCGCCCCCGGTCGCCCGAGGAGCGCCACCACGACCTCGTTGTACGCCATGCCGACACAGCGCAGCATGAACACGAGCCCGTAGACGGGCGACCACGCCGCGCGACTGTCCTCGGTGGCGGGCATGTGCGACAGCGCCGCGCTGACGATCGGTTGACTCACGATCGTGAGCGCCGGCGTGATCGCGAGCGGGACGTAGAAGCGCGCAAACGCGCGTCCGTCGAGCGGCTCTTCGACGACCGGTTGGGTGCGCACCTGATCGCGAACGACCGGCCGCACACGAAGACCGATGTAGACCGCCTCCACGAACACCCCGAACGACACCGCCGCCGCGCCGACCGCCGCGCCCGGCCACCCCGTGAGCGCGTAGCCGAATGCGAGCCCCGCCGCGCTCGCGAGCAGCCGCAGGATCGTTCCCGTTCCGACCGCGCGCGAGTGCCCGAACCGGATCAGCACGCCCTGATGGAACCGACGGTAGGCGATGGCCGCCGTCCACGGCAACATCATCATGAGCCCGTGACGCGTTGGCTCGAGGTACACCTCGGACGCGTCGAGCAGCGTCAGCACCACGAAGTCGCACACCGGGGTGAACGCGACGATCCCGTGCACGACGGTCAGCACCGCCGCCGCACGCCACATGAACGAACGCACGCGATCGAACGACGGCCCGTCTTTGCACAGCGCCGTCGCCGCCGCGAGGATCATGATGATCGGACCCTCGATGAAGATCGCGATCGGGAACACGAGCGTGCCGTACGCGCCCAGCTGCGTCTTGGCGTCCGGGAGCCGCGCGATCACGGCATTCACGGCCGGCAGCTCGAGGCCCATGAGCAGCCAACTCGCCGCGAGCGGCCACCACGCCACGAATACCTGCCGCAAGGAGACGACGGGCGACGGGCTCGATTCTGGGCGGGACATGGAATCTGAGCGGGACATGAGCGGCTCGGGGTGAGGGACGGCCGGGTTCGCTTCGAGAGGCCGAGAGTCTAACAGTCGCGCTTCGGCGCGCGAGCCCTCCCCTCAGACCCGAGACGGCATCGCATCGCAGGGCAACACGCCTGCCCATCGGCACGACGCGACTCGATCGAATAGCGCAAGCTCGTCAGTCTTCAATGCGTACGTGCTGTCCCCCGTTACGATCCGCGAGAGATTTCATGAACTCTTCGTTGTCTTCGAAGCCGAGCGAGATCGTGTGGACCGTCACTTGCCCGAAAGGGTTCGACCGTTCGACCTCGGCGAGCAAGTCCTCTTCGTATTTGATCGGACCGCACGTCGACTTGCCATCCGAGAGGAACAGGATCGTGTCGGCGATCTCCATGTCGTCGGGTCGCGCGCCTGCCTCGGTCATCTGGAGCGCCGAGAGCAGAGGCTCGCTCAGGTTCGTGTTTCCCCACGGTTCCAAACGCAGGACCCATTTGCGCGCCTTGTCACGATTGGACTTGTCGGCGGGCATCATCCGAGGAAACAGCGTCTTGATCTTCGTGTGGTACACGATCAGGTTGAAGCTCGCGTCGTCCGCCAACGAGTCGATCGCTCGCAACAACTCGTCGCGTGCGATATCCATCTTGCGTCGGCCTTCATTCACGGTCGGATTCGCGAACCCGGCCGGGAGCGGACGGTAGCCGACCCCGCGCTCCATGCTCGCGCTGATGTCGATGACGAACACGACGCGTTTGGAGTGCAGACGCAGTCCGTGGTACCGCCATGTCTCGGCTTCCGCGGCCCGGCTGAGACGCTTGCCCCGCTTCTCCCCGTCCCATCCGTCGCGCTCCTTCGACCAGTGGTCGCGCCACAGAGCGACGTTCTCGTGGAAATCGACCCCGAAAACCCATCGAAGCCCGTCACCGATCTCCCGTTCGGGCAGTCCCGTCTCCGCCTCCAGCCGATCGAGCAGCAGGTCGATCGCCTCGGCCGACGCCAGGGCCGCCAAAGCCTCGTGAGCTGCGCGCCGCACGTACGAATCTTCGACGCTCGTGCACTCCAACGCTGCATCGAGAACGTCGGCGTGCGGGGTGTCGACGAAATACCGCAATGCGGCGACACGAGGGGCGCGCTCGTCCGACTCGAGAGCGACTCGAGCGAGATCCGGCGCGAGCTCCGTCAGCCCCTTCGGCAGACCGAGCAGGAAGACGGCGGTCGCTCCCGACGAACGTCGCGCATCGAACCGGTCACGAACCTCGCGCAAGACGTCCTCGCGCCGACCGCTCTCGATCATGGATTCGCCCGTGTCGTGGACGAGTCCGCGAAAGACCGTCAGGAGCCTCGTGAGATCGCGAACCTCGGCGTTGAGCTCACGGCTCTCGTCCTTCATGGCCTGATAGGCCTCGTTCGCCTTGGGACTCTTCCAAGACGACTTCGAAGACCCGTCACTCTTGTAGTTCGCGACGTAGTAGCGGTAGAGCTTCGATCCCTGCGCATCCCGCACCGCCATCGCTTTGTCACGGCGCTCGTCGAGGATCTCGAAGGACTCCAAGCCGATCGTCAACGCATCGAGCGGGTCGCTTCCTTCCCTGAGCTCCCGGACGAGCACGTCGATGTCGCCGATATCGCCCTTCTCGATGACGCGTACCGCTTTCGAGACGTCACCACTTGCGTGGACGGAGTTCGCGCAACCGACGGCAAACAGAAGCACGACCGCGACCCGCGCGGGAACGGTTCGAACGAAAGACCGGGCACCGGACCCGGACGTGGGGCGGGGAAACGACATGGAATTCTCTCCTTCGCATGGACTCGGTGAGGTCGGATTATCCGAGACGTGAGGCCGAGGTGTCAACCGAGGCGGGCGAGAGAGGTCACCGGCAACACGGTGAATGCGGAGGGCGGAGAGAATGCGGCGGGCGGGGTCGAGTCGATCGCTCGCTCGATCCCGCCCGCCTATATGGAATGCATCGCGCTCAGGCAATCGAGGATCGCCATCGCGAATGTCGTCATGTCGCGCTTACGTGGAAATCACTCTCCACGCGGGCTCGACGACGTGCCGCGCGAGGTGATCGGATTCGATCGCTGGATCGAGATCCACTCGCGCTTCTGCGACGTAGCGCTCGCGAGAACCGTGAGCTCTTCGAGCAGTCCGTCTTCGGCGTAAACCGCCGTACCGACGACCTTCTCGCTCGAAGGCTTCGACATCTCCTCGGTGCGTCCGGTCGACTTGGCGGAATCCTGCGTCGACTCGACGACGTCGAACTCCATGCGACCTCCACGCGAGCGGTCTTGTTCACGCGCACGAAGGGCGAGCGACCCGATGCACATTTCGCTCTTCATGCCGCTCTTGGCGACGCCCTTCTCGCTCGACTTCTCCGCCCCGTAGCCACGTCGGCTCTTCTCGGCCGACTTCGACTCGTCGCACGTGTCGATCTGGTAGGTCTGCGACGCGCGCAGTTCCTGACCGTGGAGACCCGAACCGACGATGAATCCGACGACCTTGCGGCACTCGGAGTCGGCCGCTTCGTCCTTCGACGCGCCTTCCGAGTCGCAGCGGATGCTCGCGACTTCACCGTTCTTCACTTCGACGGTGTACTCACGATTGCCCTTCGCGTGCTTCTCGTCCGACTTCTCGGCCGACTTCTCGTTCGGATTCGCCTTCGAGCCTGTCGACGAGCTCGAACTTCGAGCGTCGTTCTTCGACTCGTCGCTGACCGCAACGGCCACCGTGGCGTTGTTGCCTTCGGCGTTCTTCACGCGGAGCGTGTACTGACGCTTGACGCCTTCGGCAGACCGCGACTCGTCGGCCATCGGCTCGTTCTCACGTTCCTTCGTGGCCGGCTGCGTCGCGCTACCCTGACTTTGCTTACTCTGGTCCTGCGGAAGCACGACGTCATACGTCACGGTCTCGACCTTCGCGAGATCGAGCTGCGACTTCGAGCCGGCCTTCGTATCGGACATCGACTCTCGATCGTTCTTCTTCGGGACGTCGAGCGGTTCCTGGATCATGGCGACGAGAACGGTCGTGGCGGCCGACGCCTGCGGGTTCATCGCGCTCGAGCGAGCGTCGGTCTTGTTCGACTTCGGCGGGTACGGAACTTCGTACGCCGCGTAGACGGACGTGATGTAGTCCTGCTCGCAAGCACGCGAGTCCTCGTGATCCGGGCCTTCGCGGAACATGTCACGCGTCATCGCGACTTCGAGCGCCTCGTCGTTCGCAATGCGGAACTTCTGCCAAGGGATCGCACGGTGGGTTTCCCCGAGTCCGAGGATGCCACCCGACGCGACGATCGCGTAGACGATCGAACCGTCGTTCGTGTCGATCACGAGGTTTTCGAGGTCACCGACGTCGTCGCCTTCGTTGAGAACGTCGTCGCCGATGAGCGTGCTGCTTGCACGCACCGTTCGGAACGGCTTCTCACCCGTGTTCTTACGGTCCGTGCGCTCGTTCGGGAGATCTTCGCCGCGCATCGACGGAGCCGAGTCCGCGCGGGGCTCGCCGAATCGATCCTCGACCTGCTGGTAGAGGCCCGCGTTCACGGCCTTCTTCCAACCGTCATCCGAGATCGTCGGCGCCGCGGCGATACCGCCCGAAATATGACCGAGCATGACGTGCTGCAGTTCGACGTCGCCGTCCTTCGACTTCGTCTGGAACTCGAGACTCGCGAGCGGAATCGCGGCGAGCTTGCCATCGAGATCATCGTGGCGGATGAGCACGAAAGCGATTCGTCCCTCGTCACAGCAGATCGCGAGATCTTCGATCTTGCCGACCTTCTCGCCGGTCGCGTCCTTCAACGCGTGACCGTCGATCTTCGTCAGCTTGTGCAGCGTACCCGTCGTCTCGACTTGGCTCGCGGGCTTCCCGAGCTTCTCTTCTTTGTCGCCGTAGGGTGCGGCGGCCAGGGTCGAGCACGTGAGCGCGACCAGAAGTGCCGCCAGCGCATGGTGCTTCTTCATTCGTCTTACCTCCAAGACTGCCAATCGAGAGACGCCCTGCCTTCTGCCCGGCATCGCCTCCCGACGATTCGGGGATCGGTCACCCGATCCTGCCGATGATATGCATCGCAACGGCCGTACCATCGAAGCGCGCGAGCGACGCGAAATCCGTCTCGTCCATCGCTAGTCGTACCCGCGATGTCGAGATACGAACATCGCCTCGAGATGCGCTCGAACCGGAGATTCGCGAGGGCGCGGTCCGCGCGCTGTCGTTCGTACACGCACCGGTAATCCGTGCACGCGGCCGTACCGACCGTCTCGACGTTTCGGCGTTTCGCAAGCGCTCGATCACGGGACGATCTCCAGCACGACGGCGTTCGACATCGACAGCGGGATGTCCGCGATCGAGCCGTTGTCGAGAATCAAAGCCTGCAGGACGACCGTGGCGGTCGTGTGGAAACCGTTCGGAACGCGCAGCACGTCACCGGGCGCGGGCTCGAGATCGAACAGCGGGACACCGAGCCGATCTCGACCCGAACCCCCGAACGTGTTGCCGAGCACGAGAGGATCGCCCGAGCGATCGAGCGGAGTCGCGAACGCGGTGTGACCGATGTTGAACGGTTGCGCCGCCAACGCCGGAGCGTGACGCCCCATCCGATAGGCGTAGAGAGCGTAGTGTGCTTGCGCGGGCCCCGCGGGCGGCGCGTCGAGCGAAACGACGACTTCCTCACCAACCGCAGCCTCGACGATGCGACTCGCGCCGCCGGTGGATCCGTTGACCCGCAAGACGTCGACAGCCGTCCCGTTCGCACGGTCGACGGCACCCGTCATCGTGTCGACGGCCATCCAGATGTCCGAGCCTCCGAGGCCCCCGTCACGCGTCGATCGGAAGAACAGCTGAAGCCCGTCGGCGGAGATGTCGCAGGCCTTGTCGCTGTCCGACCCATTGACGCGGCCGCTGACACGCCGGGCCTCTTCGAACGGGATCGAGGCATCGCTGCGCATCGCGACGAAGATATCCGTGCCGACCGCCCCCGGCCGATTGCTCGCGAAGTACAGGCGTTGATCGTGGAGACCGATCTGGGGGGTCCACTCCTGATACGCCGTGTTGACTTCCTCGAGGTTCCGAGGAGGCCCGAAGGGCTCATCGGCCGAGGTCCGGCTGGCCACCCAGATGTCGGTCAGCCCCCGACCTCCGGGACGATCCGAGTGGAAATAGAGCCGCAGACCGTCTTGCGAGATCGAGGGAGCGGCGTCTTTCCAAGGCGAACACACGGCGTCGATCCTCGTCGCCGGGCCGAAGGCATCGTCGCGCGACGCCCGCGTCGCCAGAAAAATGTCGGCGTCGAGGG
>JAUIME010000113.1 GCA_030433195.1 bacterium | reverse complement strand
GCGGCGCGCGACGAGATGGCGCCGAGTGTCGGCGACGTGTTGCTCGGGCGACTGACGATCGGCCGCGCGCCCGGCAACGGCCTCGACTGCGCGGCGCGCGTGGCCGAGATTCTCGGTGACGAGTTCGGCTGGGACGACGCACGCCGCCGCGACGAGATCGCACGCTTCGAGCACGACGTGCACACACGTCTCGTGATCCCCGGCGCCGAGCGATCGTGAGGCGATCGAAGCGGGTCGCGCCGTCGGAAGCGACCGACGCGCGAGGCTTCGTCGTCGTCGGTCATCGCGGTATCGCGGCGGAGTTTCCCGAGAACACGGCGCCCTCGTTTCGCGCGGCGGTCGAGCGCGGCGTCGAGCGTGTCGAGTTCGACGTTCGACTGACGGCCGACGCGCGCGCCGTGGTGCATCACGACGACACGACGCGGAGGCTGTGCGGCCGGCCGAAGCCGGGATCGGGAGGCGCGGTCGTTCGTGACCTCACGCTCGACGAACTGCGCTCCCGCACCGTGCGTGCGCGATTCCGCCCGCGACCGCCGCGCGGCGAGACCGTACGAACGCTGTCGCTCGACGAGGCGCTCGCGATCCTGCGACCCGAGACCGTCGTCGAGGTCGAATTGAAGGGCGTGCCCGCCGACGCGGAGGCGCTCGCCGACGCGGCGCTCGCCGCGCTCGACCGAACCGGCGGGCTCGACCGTGCGCGCATCACGTCGTCCGAGCCGGAGCTGCTTCGCGCGGTCCGTGCTCGGACTCGCGAAGCGGCGCTCGGCATCGTCGTGCGCGCGTCGCCCGCGTTCGACTTCGAGGCGCTCGCACGCGAGATCGCGGCGGAAGGCATCGTTCCGAACGCGCGTCACGTGAAGCCGCCGTTCGTGCGTCGCTGTCATGCGGCCGGATGGAGCGTGATTCCGTACACCGTGAACACGAAGGCCGTGTGGCGGCGTGCGCGCGACGCGGGCACCGACGGGGTGATCACCGACGACCCCGCGCGGATCGAGCGCTACGAACGCGAGCGTCGAGAGCAGGCGCTGAGCGCGAGAACGAGCGCCGCGCGCCGCGTCGATGCACACGCGAACCCATGGCGCTCGGCGTGCGGACTTGCGATCGATCTCGGCTCGACGTCGGTGAAGGTCGCGCTCACGGGGGCTGACGGGCGGCTGCTCGCGATCCGCAGCGCGCCGTGTCCGACGATCGTCGAGGCGGGCCGCCTCGGCGTCGACGCGCTCGAACTCGATCGTGTGACTCGCGGCCTCGCCGAGCCGCTGCTCGATCGCGCGCCCGACGTCCGAACCCTCGCGATCGCGTCGCAGCGATCGACGTTCGTGCTCTTTGACGCGGCGACCGGCGAACCGATCGGCGACGCGCCGAGCTGGCGTTGTCATCGCGGTCGCTCGCTCGTCGCCGCGCGACGCGACGCGGCCGACCTCGTGCGGAGACGCACGGGCCTGCGCCTCGATGCGGCGTACGCGGCGAGCAAGATCGCGTGGAAGCTCCGCCGCGCCAAGGGCCGCGATCTGCACGTCGCGCCGCTCCCCGGGTATCTGATCTGGCGCTGGTCCGAAGGCCGGATGCACCGCACCGACCCGACGCTCGCGCAGCGGATGCTGCTCATGAATCTCGCACGCGGTGCGTGGGATCGCGATCTGTGCGGTCGTTTCGGGATCGACGGCGTCCGGCTCCCCGAGATCGGCGCGACGTTCGGCGACCTCGGCGAGGTGACCCTCTGCGGGCGTCGTCTCGCATTGCGCTGCGAGGTCGGCGATCAGCAGGCGGCATTCGTCGCGCTGTCCGCGGCCGCCTCGTCGACGGAAGCCGGAAGGGGCGTCGCGCTCAACCTCGGCACGGGCGCGTTCGTGCTCGGCGCGACCGGCGAGCGTCTCGTGCGGTCACGCGTGCTCCTGTCGAGTGTCGCGTATCGTGGTCCGCGCGGTTCGCGGTACTTGATCGAGGGCGCCGTGCGCGCGCTGGCACCGACGCTCGACGGATTCGCGAAGGAGCACGCGATCGATCGGCTCGGGCTCGCGGAGTGTGTCGCGCGGGGCACCGATGCGACCTGCGTCTTGCCGGCGCGCGAGGGGTTGGGTTCGCCGTACTGGGACGATCGGCGGCGGTTCGTCGTGCGCGGTCGACGCGACGCCGCGTCGGTGGCGCGCGGCATGTACGAGGGCTTCGGTCAGCTGTTGCGCGCCAACGCGCTGGCGATGCGAAGAGGGATGGAGTCGGCATCGAGTCGAACGGCGTCGAACGGGGTTGCGTCGAGCTGGGCGGTCGGCGGCGGCTTGTCGGGCGACCCGCATCTCGTGCAGGCGATCGCCGATGCGGTCGGCGTGCCGCTCGTCGTCGCCAACCGCGTCGTCGCGAACGGGGCGAGCGCCGAGCCCGACTTCGAGGCGACGCTGACAGGCGCGGCACGCCTGGGGCTCGCCGCCGAGATGCCGCACGGGTCGCTCGACGACGTGTCGTCGCCGGCTGTCGAGACGGTGCGCTTCGAGCCGCGCGTCGGGGTCCGAGGCGCCGCGCGACGGCACGCGGCCTGGCGCGAGCGCCTGGGAGATGCCCTAAGTTGATTTGCCGCAGCGAGATGTCGGCCGGCCTCGGGCTGGAAAAGCCGTCGGGAACGTGCAAGAATCGAAATCGAACGCTTCTCTAATCCGCCGATTCGGTGACGACGCAGCCCCTGAGATCGTGCGGTCGCGTCGGATCGGGTGCGCGCCCCGGAACGTGAGGTCCCGTTGGATGAACACCGCGACAACCCCGAGCGATCGGTCGAGATCGACCCGGACGTGGATGCGATTCGTCGCGTCCTCGCGGGCGATGTCGAGGCGTATGGCGAGGTGGTCGCACGCCACGAACGTCCGCTTCGGGCGATCGTGACGGGGATCGTCGCCGACCGGCAGGTCGTCGAGGACGTCGTGCAGGAGTCGTTCGTGATCGCGTATCGGCGGCTCGAGTCGTTTCGCGGCGACGCACGATTCTCGACGTGGTTGACGCGCATCGCGATTCGCGAGGCGGGTCGCGCGCGCACGAAGCTGCGGCGGTTCTGGAAGCGGCTGACGTCGCTCGACGACGTGACCGAGCGTCCGACGCAGCAACAGGCGAAAGCGTCGCGCGCCGATCGCGGAGCGGAGTCTCGCGACCAAGTGCTGTCGTGGCTCGCGAAGTTGCCGATCAAGGAGAGAACACCGTTCGTGCTGCACGTGCTCGAAGACCGATCCTACGAAGAGATCGCCGCGATGCTGGGCATGCCTTCGGGAACGGTCGGATCACACATCTCGCGAGCCAAGGCTCGGCTGCGCGAGTATCTGCCGCACGAGAAGCCGCGGGCCGCGTCGCCCGCACCGGAGCTGGATGGGAGAACGAGTCATGACGTCACGGTTTGACGCCGACCTCGAAGCGCGGATGCGCGAAGCGCTGACGGTCGGCTCGGATGAGACGACACCGAGCGCGGTCGACGCCGTCCTCGCGCGTATCGGCGGGCGATCCCCGTCGGCGCTCGCGAGCGAGTCGGTCGACCGCTCGTTGCGCACGACGTGCGCTGTCGTCGCGGGCGTGTTCGTGATGTTGTTCGCGATCTCGCTCGGCATGCCGCGATCGACGGGCGGTGTCGGGGGTTCGGCCTCCGAGTTCGATCCCGTCGGTATGGCGAGCAGCGGTGTCACGATCGACGAGTACTTCGGAGAGTATTCGAGCGAGGCTTCGATCCTCGCTTCGCTCTTCGCCGAGGAGACGCTTCAATGAGAAAGACCTACGTTTGGATCATCCTGTTGGCGGTGCTGATGTTCGGCGTCGGAACGGCGACGGGGATCCTTTCCGAGCGCGTCTCGGGATCCGCACCTGACCTTGCCGACTTGGATACATCGCGAGATCGCGGAAAGCGCGAGTCGCGAGACGACTGGCGAGACCGCGGGCCGCGCGGCGACGATCGTCGTCGTGGCGACCGACCCGATGGCCCGCATCCACCGCGCGGAAGCTCGCTCGGTCCGCGGGTCGATTCGATTCGGCATCTTGCCGACGAGTTGTCGATGACCGAGGACCAGCGCGCCGAGCTCGACCGGATCGTACGTGAGACGAGCGCCGCGATCGAAGAACACGAACGCGCGATCGCCGAAGAAGCGCTCGAGGCGCGGCGCCGCGTCGACGAGTTGCTGACCGAAGATCAGCGCCAGTTCCTCGACGATCGCGTGACCAAGTGGTTCGAGGCGATGCGCGCCGAAAAGCTCGCGAGTTTGACCGCGTGGCTCGAGGAGAACGCTTCGCTCACGGGTGACGAGCTCGCCGCGGCGCGCGTGGTGGTGTCCGATTGGCTCGAAGCGAAGGGCGAGTACTTCCGCGGCCTGCGGCGCGAAGACGGTTGGCCGAACCGCGAAGAACAAGAGAAGGCGCTCGGCGCCTTGTCGGCCGAGCGCGACGAAGCGCTCGGTCAGTGGCTCGACGCTCCGCTCGTCGAGCGATTCCACAAGATCGCCGACGGACGGGACCGGGGCCCGCGCTCGGGCGACGGCCGAGGAGGCCGCGACCGGGATCGAGACCGCGACGGACGCGGACGTCACAATCCGAATCGAGGAGAGCGAAGATGAACCGAGCTGTCATGGTCCTGGCGTTCCTGGTCCCCGCGGCGTTGGCGGGTGTCGTTGTGTTTCTCGTATTCCAGCGGCCGGCGGCGTCGGGTCTCGACTATGCGTCGAAGTCCGAGGTGCGTGCGTTGCGCGAGAAGACCGACAAGCTCGACGAGCGCGTGGTCGAGCTGCTCGGCGAGATTCGCGACCTGCGCTCGTCGCTCCCGTCCGCGGTGCCGACGCCCGTGCAATCCGAGGCGGCCCCCGAGGTCGAACATCTCGAAGATCGACTCGGTCAACTCGAGACGGCGCTCACGCGCAACGGTTCCGTCGACGACGAAGAGCTGCTGGCATTCGCCGCTCCGACCAAGGACCGCATCAAGACGATCATGGACGAAGTCCGCGAAGAGGAGCGCGAGGCCGAGCGCCAGCGCCGCCGCGAGCGCGAAGAGGAACAGATCCGCAAGCGCGTCGAAGACATGGCCGAGCGCCTGCGTCTGTCGGGCGGCCAGTCCGACGAGATGATCCGCATTCTTCTCGCCGAGTCCGAAGCGCGGCGTTCGATCTTCAGCGATCGGCGTGGCGATCCCGGCGATACCGACGAAGACGGCCTCTCGGTCTTCGACAAGATGGCCCGCTCCCGCGAAGAGAAGGACGAAGCGCTCAAGGAAACCCTCGACGCCTGGCAGTACGACGAATACAAGAAGATCGAGGAAGAGCAGAACCCCTGGCGTCGACGCGGCGGGCGCGGCGGCGACAACAACGGCGGCGGGGATCGTGGCGGACGCCGCGGAGGCGGGCGCGGGTAGGTACGGCGTTCCCGCCGAATCCTACCGAAGCGACGTCGCGCGAGGCTCAATCGGCCGCGAGAAACTCTTCGATCGCGCCGCGTCGGCGTTCGAACTCGGCGTGGCCGAGATCGATGAGACGACCGACGTAGTCCGACTGAAACATCAGCAAGCTCAGTAGGTCGTTGCTGCGGGTTTCACGCGTTCCGAGGCCGCGCATGAAGAATCGGAAGCCGCGCGGGAGCGTGATCTCGTAGTCGTTGGCGAGCTGGCCGATGTCTCGCGACGGGCGGACGACCTCGAGTCGGATGAGGCGGCCGTGGCGTTCGCGCTCTTCGGGTGGCATCGCTTCGAGGACGCGGTTGAAGCGGTGCATGCGGTCGGCGTCCGAGTCGAGAAGATCGAGGAATACCGCGTTGAGCAACACGCCCGCGACTTGCGCCGGGGGTGGATATCCCGTGATCGCCGGCGTGTCGGCTTCGGCCGAGGTTTTGTCGTAGCGCGTCGATAACGCGAGGATCTTCGACGCGCCGAGGTGGATCGCGGGCGAGAGCGGGGCGTAGAGGCGTACGCCGCCGTCGCCGTACCACCGCCCGTCGATTTCGACCGCCGGGAACATGAACGGCAGCGAACACGACGCGAGCACGTGGCGCGTGGTGAGGGTGGCGAGCCGACTGACGCGGTGCGTGCGTTCCCAGGTTTCCGCATCGCGGCCTTCGACCCAGGTGATCGTCTGGCCTGTCGAGTAGCTCGTCGTCGAGATCGCGAGCGCGCGCAGGTCGCCGCGGTCGATCGTGTCTTGGACACGGTGGATCCGACCGTCGGAGTCGCCGTCAGAAAGCTCTCGATCGAGCAACTCGCGAAGCGGGCCGGTCTCGACCAGGCCGCGCGGGTGCGGCGCCTTGCGGCTCCCGCCCGAGATGAGGCGCATGGACCAACGCACGGCGTTGCGCGTGAGATCGATGGTGCGCGCGTCGAAGACGTGCTCGGGCTCGAGGCTGCGCCACAGTTCTTCGAGGCGGGCCGTCGTTTCGTCGAGGTTGGTCGTGCGCGCGCCGAGGTACGCCGCGTTGATCGCGCCGGCCGATACGCCCGTCACGATCTGCACGGGGAGCTTCGGGTACGCGCGTCCCAGTCCGCGCAAGAATCCGACCTGGAACGCCGCGCGTGCGCCTCCGCCCGTCAGCACGAGCGCGAGATCGCTCATCCCTTGCGGAACCCGAGGAAGTAGCCACCGACGAGCGCACCCGCGCTCGGAATGCGGTCCTTCAAGATCTCGCCGATGCTGTCGTTCTGGTTGATGTTGAGCACGAACGCATTGACGATATCGATGAGCCGTTGCCAGTCGATCGTCACCACGCCCGAGAACGACAACGCCTGCAGCCCGACGAAGGCGAGCGCGATCACGACGAAGCCGATCTTCACGAGCTTGCGCGACGTGTAGCCGAGCGCGAATCCGATCAACCCGAAGAAGCTCGCTTCGGAGACGATCGGCAGCGCGCCGCGGGCGACGCTCTCGGTCTCGGAGCGCGACTCGGCTCCCGATCCCGCCTCGCCGTCACCCCCGGAGGGACTGCCGGCGACGAGAGAATCGCCCGTGAGATTCGAACGCTTTCCGCTCGATTCGGAGCTCGAGACGGTCGACTCGAGGGTCCCGTCCGACTTGGCGAACAAGATGCGGGCGCCGACCGAACCGACGAGGACGACGCTGATGAGGATGAAGACGATCGTGCGTGGCTGCATGACGCGCGGACTCCGGCGGTAGATCCTCGGCGCGCCTGCGGCGCGCTCTCGTGAAGTCCGTATGGTAACAGTCCCGGGCGGCAGGGTCTCGGCAGTGGAAGACGCGCGGCCGCGGAGCGAGAACGGCTCCCGCGTCGGAGTCGCGCCGGTGCGGGAGCCGCGTGAAGTCTTGCGGGACCGCCGACCGGCGGATCGCGAGGATCCGTCGGTCGAACGATCGAGCGTCGTGTGTCAGAGAATCTCGCGGATCATCGAGAACGGCTTGCCGGCGAGCTGATGCGGTCGATCGCACAGCAGCTTCGCGTGCATCGGCGGTCCGTCGACGTGGCTCGCGACGTGCCCGAGGGCGTGCAGCGCCGAAGCGGCTTCGGTCGCGCACGACGTCTTGGCGAGCACCTCGACGAGAAGCTCCATCGAAGCGTCCGACGGATGCGAGCCGAGCGTACGCACGAAGGCCGCGCGCAGCTCGCTGTCGCGGATCGACGCGAGGAGACGCCGCTGCGCCTCGAGCGCCGCGCGGTTGCCGATGAGGCTCAGTCCGATCGACGCGTGGAGCCGCACCGAGAGGGCGCGGTCTTCGGCGGCGACGGAGGCGAGCTTCGGTACGCTCGCGGCATCGCCCGCGAGGCCCACGGCCTGGCACGCGAAGCCGCGAAGCACACTCGACGTACCCTGACCGAGCAGCGCCTGCAATCGCTTGCGCGACGCCGTGTCGATGTCGCGGATGAGGCCGAGCGAGATGGCGCCGGCCGCGCGGCACGAGTCGAGCTCGGACGTGTCGGCGATCAGCGAGACGAGGGCTTCTTGCGCCTCGCGCGCCCCGGCGAGACCGAGACCGAGCGCGGCGCACGCACGCAGTTGACCGTGTTCTTCGGCGAGAAGGAACCGCAGCGCCTTGATCTCTTCGCGACCGCCCATGCGGCCGAGCGAGATCGCCGCGAGGCATCGCATCGCGGGGCTCGGGTTCTTGCGCGCCACGCCTCGTAGCGCCTTCGACGCGCGGTCGCGGCACTCCGCGAGCAGCTTGCTGTCGAGCGCACGCTCGGAGATGCGCGTACGCGTCATCCGGCCCGTGTCGTCGAGGAGTCCGCCGAGCGCAGCGACGGCAGCCTCACGAACGAAACGATCCTTGTGCCGCAGCGACTCGATCATGAGATCGGTGGCACTGAGCTCACCGGCGATCGACATCGCAGCGAGGTAGTGCGGCAAGAGGTAGTTCGACTTCGAGTCGCGCGCTTCACCGACGAGGCGCTCGGCAGTTTCGATACAACCCGTCGCTCCGAGACCCAAGATGCCGGCCGCGAGATCCTCTTCCATGTAGAACCCGAGCGAATGCGCGAGCGAGTTCTCGGGCAGCATCGGGATCCGCAGCGCCGAGGTGTCACCGCCCGCCACACCGTACGCAGCCGCCGCGACGGCGCGCACCTCGCGCGGGAATCGGAAGTCGACGAGGACCATCCGGATCGCTTCTCGCGCCCGTTCGTCGTCGAGATGGGCGAGTCCCATGACGGCGCTCGCTTGCAGCCGCGCGTCGCGAGCGCTTCGTCGCCGCCGAGGCGGCCGAGCGCGAGCGCGGCTTCCGAGCGCAGCACTTCGTCGTCGATGTCGCTCGCGAGCAGATTCCGGATCGCCTGACGCGCGGTGTGGCGCGGGCTGCCCTCTTCGACCTGGCCGGCCTGCGTCGTGGTGCGCGCGCCGCGATCGAACAGGAACAGCGGCAGGTGCTCCTTCCACCAGTCCGTCCACTCGAAGCCGCTCGTGACGTGCTTGTGCGAGGACTTCTTGCCGCCGTACGTGACGCGTCCCGTGTATCGCTGGCCCGGCGTCGTGCCGGCGACGCCCGAAACGCGCGGCGTCGGGTCGCCCGGAATCCTGGGGATAGGCGGAGTCGGCGGGGTGACGCCGCCTCGCGGACCGACGACGCCCGAGGGCGTGAAGGCCGGCTCCATCGGCGGACAGGGGGCCGCGGAGGCGTCGCGCGCCGGGATACCGATCGGCATCGGGGCGATCAACGCGATCGCGAGCGCGGCGGCGCCGAGCGTGTGGCGTCGGCGTCGGCGTCGGTGTTTCGGGGGCGATTCGTAACGGGTCATGGGAGTGCCTCCTCGTTCTCGTGGCGGCGTCGCGGCGCGAGTTCGACGTACGGCGACGACCGCGGCCCTGGAACTGCTCCCTCGCTGCCTGTAGGAGACCCGTCGAGCCCGGGGCTGCTCACCCGATCCCGCCGGAAATCGCGCCTCGAGCCGGCGCGGTCCGCAGGATGCCCTCGTGCCGCCCGTAATCGGACCTTTTCGCAGGCGGCGGGAGAGATGTCGGGCTCGGATCGCTATACTGGCCGTGCCGATCGGGCCGAGCCCGCGATCGGCGAGAACCCGAAGCCCCAACGTGATTTCGAGAGGGAGGCCTCCTTGCCGTTCCGCGTTCCGTTTCTCGCTGCCGCCGCGCGCTTTTCGATTCTCGCGGCGGCGCTCGTGCTGCTTTGCGCCTGCACCCAGCAAGCCAGTAGCCCCGAAGACCGTGTTCGGCGGGTGCTCGCGAAGGTGCCGCTCATCGACGGGCACAACGACTTGCCTTGGCAGTATCGCGCGCGGGTGGGCGGGGACGTCCTCGCGCTCGACATCCGCGAGCCGCAACCCGAGATGCACACCGACATCCCGCGCCTGCGCGAGGGGGGCATGGGCGCGCAGTTCTGGTCGGTGTTCGTGCCGACGTCGATGGAGGCCGACGAGGCCGTGCGCGCGACGGTCGAGCAGATCGACGTCGTGCATCGTCTCGTTTGGCGCTATCCCGACGTTTTCGAGATCGCGCTCACGGCCGACGACATCGAGCGCATCCACGGCGAGGGCAAGATCGCGTCGCTGATCGGGATGGAAGGCGGCCACAGCATCAACGGTTCGCTGCAGGTGCTGCGCATGATGTACGAGCTCGGCGCGCGGTACATGACGCTCACGCACAGCCGCAACACGCCGTGGGCGGATTCGTCGACGGACGATGCCGAGGTCGGCGGGCTGAACGAATTCGGAGAGCAGGTCGTCGAGGAGATGAATCGTCTCGGCATGCTCGTCGACATCTCGCACGTGGCACCGACGACGATGCGTCGCGTGCGCGCGGTGACCGAGGCGCCGGTCGTGTTCTCGCACTCGTCGTCGCGCGGCGTCACCGATCACCCGCGCAACGTTCCGGACGACGTGTTGCGTGCTTTGCCCGAGAACGGCGGCGTGGCGATGATCACGTTTGTCGGCCTGTTCGTGAACGAGAGCGAACGCCACTACAGCCAGATGCGCAGCGACGAACGCGATCGCCTGCGCGAGCTGCATCCCGACGACGAAGAGCGCCGACGCGAAGCGCTCGAACAGTGGGAGGCGAACAACCCGCGACCGCGCGCGCGCCTCGTCGACGTGGCCGACCACATCGATCATGCGCGGAACGTCGCGGGAATCGACCACGTCGGGCTCGGTGGAGACTTCGACGGCACGAGCAGCATTCCCGAGGGCTTGGACGACGTATCGAAGTACCTCGATCTGTTCGTCGAGTTGTTGCGCCGCGGTTACAGCGAGGACGACATCGCGAAGATCGCCGGCAAGAATCTCCTGCGTGTGTTCCGCGACGTCGAGAAGGTGTCCAAGCGCATGCGCGCCGAGGA
>JAUIME010000888.1 GCA_030433195.1 bacterium | reverse complement strand
ACCGCCGGCGTAAGCCTTGCCGTCCTTCATTTCGATCTTGAACTTCGAGCCTTCGACCGTCTTCAAGCTCTTGGCCTGCGTCACCTGGTCCGCGTAGAGGCGACCGGGGACGACGTGGAACTTCAGGATCGACGCGAGGTCGGACTTCTTCTCTTCGGTGAGCAGCGACGCGAGCACTTCCTTCGGCAGCGCGGCGAACGCTTCGTCGGTCGGCGCGAAGACCGTGAACGGACCCGGCGAAGCGAGGACGTCCGCGAGATCGGCAGCCTTGACGGCCTTCACGAGCGTGTTGAACTTGCCTGCGGCGACGGCCGTCTCGACGAGGTTCTTCGATTCGGGAAGGATGACGCGATCGATGACGTGGATGACGCCGTTCGAGCATTCGATGTCGGCCTTGACGACCGTCGCTCCGTCGATGTGCACCTTGTCACCCTTGACCTTCACGTCGACGCGCTGGCCATTGACCGTCGTCGCGTTCGTGAGCTTCACGACCTTGTCGGCCGTCACGCGTCCGGGGACGACGTGATACGTGAGGATGCTCGTGAGCTTGGCGCGGTTCTCTTCGAGAAGCAGCGATTCGAGCGTTTCGGCCGGAAGCTTGGCGAAGGCTTCGTCGCTCGGCGCGAAGACCGTGAACGGACCTTCCGACTTCAGGACGCTGACGAGGCCGGCCGCTTTCACGGCGGCGACGAGCGTTTTGAAACTGCCCGCGGATACCGCGGTGTCGACAATGTCACTGGAGGCGTTGCTGACCGAAGTGAGCGTCGATGCGGAGCACGACGACGCGGGGCACGTGCCTTCGGACTTCTTCGAGGTTTTCGTTCCGCATCCTTCGTTGGCGAACGCGGCGACGGGGAACATCATGAGCGCGACAATCGCGATTCGAACGGGGGTACGCATGGACCATCTCCTCTCGAGTACAGGGGTTGAGGGCGAGTCTCTTGAAAGCGTGATGTTTCGTCGTGTGTCGCGTCGATCGACTCGAGCGGTGTTGCGTGAATCGTGTTGCGTGGACCGGCGATGCGCGTCGCGTCGCTTCGGGCGACGCTCCGAGCGCTCGTCTCGGTTCAGGGGGAGTGTCGCCGAGACGCCGGATGCGGATTCACGGATGCGGGAATTCGTGCGCGGATCGTGCGTGCCGCGGGGGCTTTCCTGCCCGAGGCGGGGCGGGGCAGGAGCCTCGGGGGCGAACGCCGGAGCGTTCCCGGAAGATCGTCGGCGTGGGGAAAACCTACGCGGCCCTGTTTCCTGCGTGGTCGTCAGGGTCGCGTCGCGTCGCTTCGTTCGGGCTAGCTCGGCCTACGGAAGATCGAGAGGCAGTCGCGCTCCTCTTCCTGAGCGAGTTTGTGCACTTCGTCGACGACTTCGAAGCCGCGGTAATCGAGCATGCGTCGAAAGATCTCGGGCGTCATGACCGAGAAAGAAGCCCAGGGCTTGCGCTGGTTGATGCAGTTGGGGTGGTCCGCGATGAACTGCTCGAATCCTTGCCGCGTCGCGGTGTTGGCATGGTGGATCATCCCGACGGCACCGGGCTTCATCACGTCCCAGAACGTATCGACGTACTCCCAGATGTCGTGCGGCTCGATGTGGACGAAGACTTCGAAGCTCACGATGGCGTCGGCGACGTTCTTCGGAGCTTCGGCGAGCCCGCGTCCGATCGTGAGTTTGAGCGTTTCGACGCGGCCGTCGTGCTTGAATCGCTCGTCGATGAGACCGAGCATCTTGGCCGAGACGTCGCACGCGATGAGACGCTTGCGACAGTAGCCGAGCAGGCTCGCAGTGATGCGCCCGCCACCGGGACCGATCTCGAGCAGAGTGTCCGGGCGACCGAGATACTTGTCGAGGATGTTCTTCTCGAGCAACTCGAGGTAGTCGGAGTCGTGGACTTCGGCCGTCCACTCGTCGCCGAGGTGCGCGAAGTCGCCGCTCATCTCGGCTTTCCACTGCGACGCGTAGTAGTCCCAGCCCTTTTCGTTGTCGGCGTGGTCGAAGTCGAGCGAGAGC
>JAUIME010000887.1 GCA_030433195.1 bacterium | reverse complement strand
GACCCCGCAGCTCGCCGAGCGTGGCTCCGCGTTCCGCCTCGCCGGAACCGCCGTGGGCGATCCCGTTTCGTATGCCGCAATCGAAACCGTCGACGGCGTGAGCCAGCTGTACCGGAGCGACGAAATCGTTCCGGGGCTCGGACGCATCGTCGCGATCGCCACCGACCACGTCGTCGTCGTCGGCACCGACGGCGCCGAACTCGAGCTGCGCCTGCGCCCGGCGGCGACACCGACTCGCGACCGACGGCGACTCAATCCAACGCCGACGGCAGCCGGGGCCGACCTTACGCCGACGGCGCTGCCGGCGCTCGATGACACACCTCCCGGATCACGCTCTTCAGTCGCTCCGGATCGACCGGCTTCTTGAACAAGACGTTGCCCAGCCCTTCGACCCGACTCCGCTTAATCACGTGATCGCGGTCGTAGTAGTAGCCGGTCATCAGCACTACCGGGATGTCGCTGTGCTCCTTGACCTCCATGTAGAGGTCGTAGCCGTCGAGGTCGGGCATCACGACATCGCTGATGATCACGTCGACTTCGGCGTTCTCCAACACCCGCAGCGCTTCGAGGCCGGTGCCCGCAGTCAACACCCGACCCCCCTCCGACACGAGCAAGTCGCGCAACGAAAAACACACGCCGAGGTCGTCGTCGACGACGAGCGCGCGAATGCCTTCCAGCGTGCGCGCCGCCCCCTCCGGTCGCACCGTCGGCGCCAAGTCGGCCATGCGCGTGCCGCCGTGATACTCCTTCGTCCCGTAGGCCTCGCCACGCGACAACCCTACCAGGCGATTGATGATCGCCTGGATTTTCTCGACTTCGCCGCGCACCGACTCGAGCCGTTCCTCGGCATCCGCCCCCTGCGGTTGCCCGGCCTGGCTGCGCGCGAACGTGTGCAGCAGCGCGGTCTGGTTGAGAATCACTTCGAGGGGATTGTTGATTTCGTGACAGACCGCGACAGCGACCTCGCCGAGGGTCGCCAGCCGGTCGCGGCGCCGCAACTCGCGGATGTCCTTCGCGAAGCCGATCGAGCCGATCTCGAAGCCGTTATCGTCGCAGAGTATCGAGCCGGAGATCGCCACCGGCACCTCGACGCCCCAGCGATCGATGAACAGCGTCTCGAAATCCTTGAGCTTGCCCGGCCCGCCGAAGTCGTCGTCTCGCATCGCCCGCATGACGCGCTTCGCTTCTTCCAACGTCGAGTAGATGAGGTCGACGTCGTGTCCCAGCGTCTCTTCGCTACTGTAGCCGAGATTCTTCTCCGCACCGTCGTTGTAGAAGACGATCTTTCCGGCGCGGTCGACGGCCACGACGATGTCGGGAGAACTCTCGATCAGCTTCTCCAGGTAATGCGGAGGAAACGCGGCAGGCGGGAGAGCGCCTCGACGCCCCCCGTTTTTGGGCGCAGTCGCCATACCGATCGCGGCGCTCAGGCGCCGCCGAAACCTCGCGGCCGCACCCACGACTCGGTGCGACCGGGAGGCACCGGCACACGCAAGCGCTGCTTGCGCGCCAGACGCAGGAATACCTTCAGCGAGTTCTCGAACTCTTCGATCGGCTTCACGTCGAGCAGCCCCTCCGCCACCATCGCATCGAAGACGCGCTCACCCGCCTCGGTGCGCAACACCGTGATCGTCCAGTCCGCCGCGCCGACCCCACCGCACGAGATGTCCGCCAACTCGGCCGAGAAGTCACCGCAGTGATGGCACTCCGGCCGCGCGAACTCCTGCGCCTCGCGCAGGTTCATCTCGACCCGCTCGCCGTTCTTCTTGTCGATCAGGATCTTCCCCTTCACGTTGAACTTGCGGATCTCGGAGAGCGGAATCCCCATGTTCCCCTCGATCGTGTCGCGCATCAGCTCGTCGAACGTGAACACCTCGCTGCACAGCAAGCCGATGTTGAGCGCCACGCGCTCCCCGAAGCCCTTGAGGAACGTCCTCTGCCGCTCGAGGTGCTTTTCCTTCTTCTTGCCGTTGTCGAGATCGGCCGGGTCCGCGAGCTGCATCTTGCGC
>JAUIME010000112.1 GCA_030433195.1 bacterium | reverse complement strand
GCTGCCCTTGATCGGATCCAAGAGCCCCCTCGACGGCAGCCGTCCACCGGAAGGCGGCATCGAGCTCCGACCGAAAGAAGCCCTCTCGCTCATGAACTCGAACGCCGTGAGCCTCGGCCACGGCGCGCTCATGCTGCTTCAAGCTCGCAAACTGCTCCGCGGGTTCGACCTCTCGGCCTGCCTCGCTCTCGAAGGGTTCCGCGGCAACTTGGACATCCTCCACGACGCGGTGCTGCACGCGCATCCGCAACCCGGGCAACGCATCGCCACGCTCCACATGCGGCGACTCCTCGCGGGGAGTCGATTGTTCGGCATCGACGAACCGAGGAACCTTCAGGATCCATTGAGCTTTCGCTGCGCGCCGCAAGTTCACGGCGCGATCTACAGCGCCCTCGAATGGGTGTGGACGAATCTCGAGATCGAACTCAACACCGTGCAAGACAACCCGTGCGTGGACGACGAAGCCGCGCGCCTCATCTCGCACGGGAACATGGACGGCACGTTGCTCACACTGGGGTTCGACAACTTGCGCTCGGCGCTCGTCGCGGCGATCGACATCAGCGCGCAGCGACTCCACAAGCTTCACTGGCCGCAGTTCAGCGCGTTGCCCGTCGGGTTGGCGCCGGACGACCGCGCGCTCGGCGGCGTCCAGTTCCTGAACCTGAGCCACATCGCCGAAGCCTACGCCGCCGCGGCTCGGCGCCGCGCCAATCCGAGCCTCTTGAACTACCAAGGCCAACTCGCTGATGGCGTCGAAGACTACGCCACGCTCCTGCCTCTCGCCATCACCGACACGGAGCACCTCATCGACTCGGCTTGGGTCGTGCAAGCGCTCGAGATCGTCGTCGCCTGCTGGGCGATCCGTCGCCGCGACATCGCACCGGGCGACCTCGGCAAGGGACTTCGCGACGTGTATCGCAGGATCGAGCCGCTGCTCCCGATCGGCCGCGAAGGGACCGACGTGTTCGACCTGCGACCGATCGTCGACCTCGTCCGCAACGAGACGGTCGTCGACCTCATCGACGACGCCGCCCCTCCGGTACCCGAGTTCGAGAGTCCGGACGTGCCGGAAAATCCGGCCGACTGAAAGCGTCCATCGCGCAGTCGCCCGCCGACGCTCGCGCCTACCGAACGGCCGGCTGCACCGGCGACGTGTCGGTCGCAGCAGGTCTTTCGCAATCGACGAGCGAGCGTCCGTGGAGACGCTCCGGAGCGCGTCGACCGATCAGCGCGAGGGCCGTCGGGACGATGTCAACGAGATCACCCATCTCGGTCGTGGACACGAATCGCGTCTTGTCGGCACAACCGTCGTCTGCACGGTCGGCTCCACGCGGCACGCTGATCGTCGCGAAGGCTGTCGGCCGGTGCTCGCCCCCACGGTGGTCCAGCGGCGACGACGACTCGACGATGCCGGCCGGCGTGCGGATGGCCGCACGCACGGGTCCCGCGCCCGTCCACTCCGCGACGAGATCGGGCAGTCGGTCCGCGTGAGGGCCGGGGAACAGCTCGTGCGGTCGATGCACCGCCCGCACGATCCGGGCGTCGGAATCGGCGCATCGCCACTCGAGAAGCTCCGCGGCAAGCTCGTCGAGCAACGCCCGATACTCCGCACCGGGCGCGACGATTCCACGAGGCTCGCGACCGCGGAGGTTGACGCGCAGATAGCCATTGTCTTCGCTCGGCGTCGGAAACGCTCGCAGGTGCGGCCAGTGCCGCGAACCGAACGATTCGGCGAGAAGACGCGCCCGTACGCGATGTCGAAACGAAGCCGGCAGGATCCGCCGCAGATGATCCCGCAGTCGAACCGGCGCCAGCTTGCGCAGCCCGAGTCCGGGCGCCGTCGCTCGTTGCAACGAAACCCCGTCACGAAGCGCGAGCCACGGCAGCAGATGATTGCGACCGTGACGCGACGAGTGAATGCCATGGCCGGAGGTCACGATCACCGCGGTGTGGCTACCGAGCCCCTCGAGGATCCGACCGAGCGCCGCGTCCGCACTCCGGTAGATTCGCTCGAGAGCAGGGGTCGGTTGCGCATTCACGGCATCGAAGAATCGATGACCCGCAGGGTGAATCTCGCCGAGAACGATATGGGCGATGTCCCACGGTCGCTCCTCGAGAAGCCGGCAAACGACCGATGCGCGAGCACGCAACGCCGCATCGAGATCGCGCTCGAGCCCCGCCAGGTACGATTCGTCCTGTCGGTCGGACTCCTGCATCCCGTCGTGCACCGGCGCACCCGAGGTTGCATCGTCGAGGATGCGCTGTACGCTCGTCGGCCAGCATCCGCGTGCACCGCGCGCTGCGTGGGCGCCCCAACCGACGACGACGGTGTCGTCGCCCCGTGCTTCCAGCTTCCACTTCGGAACGTCGAACAACAGCCCGGTCGCCTCCGGCATCGCGCCGACGTGTCCGGCGACGAGACGACCGTCCTTCGCGAGCGCGCCGCGCACGCGATAGGTGCCGGGAATCAAACGGAAATGGTCGGCGACGTCGTGCTCGCCCGGGAGCTGCCCCGAGACGACGGTCGGCCACACCGCGCCACCGAAGCAACGCGCGACGCTCTGTAGCGACACGGTGCATCCGCGTCCACGAAGATCCGCGAGTACCGGCATCGCGCCGGACTCCACGAAGCGATCGACGAGATCGGCGTCCCCCGCGTCGAGTCCGACGACGAGCACTCGCCGAAACGCGCCAAGCGCACGGGCCTCTTCCGATTGCAGATCCACGGGCCGCCCTCCGATGCCATTTCGACCGATGAGGAGAAACCATCCACCGAATGGCTCTTTTCGGCTCGCAGGGCAACCCGGCTGAAGCGTGCGCGGGCGCTGGTCGACGACCAACAAGATCGCGTTCACAACGCGCGCCGGAACATCGGTAGGAGAGGCCCGATCGAGCGCTCTCGGGGGATTCACGTTGGGTGACGGGGGCTCCCGGAACAACGGGCGCCTCCGCGCCGTCAGCCGAGTAGCCGCTCGAGGTCGTCGAGATCGAGCTCGCGCAGAATACTCTCTCCCGCGCCGGACAGAATCGCTTCGGCCAGGGTGCGCTTCTCGTCTTGGAGCTCGAGGACCTTCTCCTCGACTGTGTCCCGGGCGATGATGCGGTAGGCGAATACGCTGCGCTGCTGTCCGATTCGGTGAGCGCGATCGATCGCCTGCGCTTCGACTGCGGGGTTCCACCACGGGTCGAGCAAGAAGACGTAGTCGGCGGCGGTCAGATTGAGGCCGTGTCCACCGGCCTTCAGCGAAATGAGGAAGACGGGACAGTCGTCGTCGGTTTGAAAGCGTTCCACCTTCGCGGCGCGGTCTCGTGTCCTGCCATCGAGATACTCGTACGGAACCTCCTCTTCGTCGAGCGCGCGGCGGACGATGGCCAGGAACGAAGTGAACTGCGAGAACACGAGCGTCTTGTGGCCTTCGTCCTGCAGCTCCCGGATCTGGTCGATCAGCAAGCGAACCTTGGCGCCCCTGTCGTCCACCTCTTGCGACTTTCGCTTGCGACCGGCCTTCGGCCGGTTGACGCCCCGCGCGGTCGTCTTCTTCACCATCGTCGAGAGTCGCGCGATCAGCTCGGGGTGACACGACGCTTGCCGGAGTCGCAGCAGCGCCTCGAGCACTTGGATCTTCGACCGACCGAGACCTCGCTCACGAACCTTGGACAGCAGGTTCGTCCGATAGTGGTCGCGGATCTCGTCGTAGATCTTTCGATGTGCGGGATCGAGCTCGCAGTACAACAGCTGTTCCGTCTTGGCCGGCAACTCGGACGCGACAGCCTCTTTCGTGCGTCGCAACATGAGCGGGCCGAGCGCCGAAGCGACGGTCCGTACCTCCTCCGGACTCGGTCGGCGTTTCGCACCGAGAGCCGTCGCCAAGCCGCCCTTGCCGAACAGTTCCGGGCTCGCGAAATCGAAGAGGCTCGCGAGCTCGCCCAGGTGATTCTCGACCGGCGTGCCGGTGACGACGAGCCGACGTTCCGCGGTCAGGAGCCGAACCGCCTTCGCGGATTGGCTCGACGGGTTCTTGATCGCCTGGGCTTCGTCGAGGATCGCGTACGAGAACGGAACGTCCGCGAGCCATCCGATATCGCGCCGCAGTGTTCCGTAGGTCGTCACGAGTAGATCTACGTCGCTCTGCACGAGGGCTTCCCGCGAATCGCAACGTTCCGGCCCCAGATGTTCGGCGATCCGAAGCCGCGGCGCGAATCGGGCCGCCTCGGCCGACCAGTTGAACACGAGCGACTTCGGCACGACGACGATCGACGGACCGCGTCGCTGCCGACGCCCCCTCCGTTCGTGAGCAGTCGAAGAACATCGTCGGCTTCTCGCGGGCGCTCCTCGTCGTCGCCCTTCGGATTCGGAGCGACGAGAACCGTCTCGACGAGTGCACCGCCGTTCGGCTTCTCTTCTTCCGTGAAGCGAATCCGCGGAAGCCATACACGATCGTCGACGCGTCGAACGATCGGAAAGCGCTCCGGATCGGAGAAATCGTCGCCCGCCTGGATGCACCGCAACTCACCGGTTTCGACGAGCAGCGGGACCAAGACGTCGACGACGGCAACCGGTACGTGCACGGGTCCCGCGGCTGCGGATCCGGGATACTGCCAATCTTGCCCCCGATATCTCCAACGATAGGCGGACGCATACGACGCGACTTCCCGCCGAGCCGCCTGCGACGCAACCTCGAGCAGCAACGACGCACGACGATTCGGATCGAGGCTGTTCGGACCCACCGTCTTGACCGCGGCTTCCGCACCGATCGCACGCGCGACGCCGAGTCCTCCGTCGGCGAGGTACTTTCTCGCGACGATCTGGATCTGCAAGATTTCGCTCGGACCCGCATCCGCGATGAGCAGGTAGTAGAGCTTCGATCCGCCTCGTGTCACGGCCGAAGCGGGGCCTTCGTCCGAGGGAGTCGTTCGCGCCATGGAGCTCGCGGCCATCGCCGACTGCGCAGCCGTGGCAAGCGCGCGAAGCGCTTCCAAGCGGCCGGCCCACTCGGGCTGCTCTTCGTCTAGAGGTTCCCGGCTCGCCAACTCGAGACGTTCGTCGTCATCCAGCCAATCGTCTTCTTCGTCGTCGGTCGAGTGCGACGACGCCTCGTTCGCGACAGGCGAGCTCGGGCCTTCCGTATCGTCCTCGAAGTCCGCGAGCGCCGAACCCTCGGGAATGAGATCGACATTCTCGAGGTATCGCAGCGTCGCCCAGAGGTGCTTGCACACGCCGTTCCCGTCGTCGAAGTACGGACACGAGCAGTACACCCCGACCACACGTCGACGAAACGCGACTTCCACGTCGTAGTCGAGCGTTCCCTCCACGACGGCTCGAAACGTGTCGCCATCAGGGGTGACCTCTCGAACCGCTCCCAGCCGGAGATAGCGTTCCCCACGCGTACGAACCTTCGAAGCGACGAGATGGCGGAGATGGGCGAGTCGTGACATGGCGATGCGCAAGTCGAGGCGATACGGCAAGTCGGCAATCCGGCGACGTGGATCGTCACCATACCGTGGTCTCGCCGGTCCGGCAACAGTCCCCGCCGACAGGACCGAAGCCGGACCCTCGCGACGAGGCTCCTCACGTCACGGAACCACGGACACCACCACCGCGTTCGTCGTGCTCACGGCCTTCGATCCGGCCGAGCCCGCATCGATCATCACCGCCTGGAACGTGAGCACCGTGCCCACAGACAAAGCCGGATACAGAAGATGCGTCGTCGCACGACCCGGATCGGCCTGCGGTGCCCCGTAGAACTCGCTCTCGCCGAGCAGTCCGGTCTTGCCGAGGTTGTTGGCGACGATGACCGGGGAGGCTCCCGCATTCATGAGGAACGGGAAGCAGGTCGTGCCGATGTCGAGCGGCAGGAGCGTTTGCGTGGCCGGTGTGACGGTTCCGGCGTTCGCGTGAAGCACGAACTTCCCGTTGCCGCCGGCGGTCGGTGCGATCAGACTGACGAGCAGCAAATCTTCCGGACCGACGTCGACGGTACGCGTCTCGCCGCCGAGCACCCCGTTCACATAGAGGTTGCTCGTCACCGCGCCCGCGCCGGCATTGACGGTGCCGTCGAGGCAGTTCACACCGAAGAACACGTACACGGATCCTTGCGCGGTCTCGTCGCGGGGGGCCGCGATCAAAGCCGTGCCGCCCGACAGGGAGATCGAGTCGCCAAAGGCGTCGCCCGGCGCGCGATCGTCCGCAACCAGCTTCTGTTCATCGCCCCAAGACACGCCGTCGAATCGGTACACGAACGCCGAGCCGGTACTCATGCCATCGCGCGACGCGCCGACGAGTAAGGTCGAACCATCCAGCGAGATCGAGATCCCGAACTCCCCCCATCCGTCCGTGTCGAGGGTACCGAGCTGCTGTTCTTCCGCCCACTCCGATCCGTCGTACTCGAAGACATACGCCTTGCCCGGTCGGAGCGGGTTCCCGGGCGCACCGACCACGACCGTGTCGTCTTCGATGTCGATCGCGGTTCCGAAGAACTGGCTCTCGGAATCGCTCGGCGCGAGCTTCTGCTCCTCGATCCAAGCCGAACCGTCATGTCGGTAGACGTACGCCGCGCCCAAAGGGTCCGCGCTCCACGCGCCGACCACGATCGCGTCGCCGTCCATCGCGACCGATGCGCCGTAGGAATCCGACATCGTGCCGTCGCTGGCCGTCAGCATCTGCTCTTCGACCCACGACGTGCCGTCGAATCGATACACGTACGCGGCACCGAGTTGCGTGTCGGTCGTGAAGCCTGTGAGGACCGCGACGTCGCCTTGCAGCTCGACAGCAAAGCCGAGGTACTCGACATCCGTGGTCACGAGCTCCTGCTCGAGGACCCACGACGCGCCGTCGTAGCGGTACACGTACCCGGCGCCGGCAAACCCGTTGCGGCCGACCGCCGCGAGTAACGCAACGTCACCGTCGAGCGCGACTCGAAATCCGAACAAGTCGCTCGGTTGTCCATCGGGGAGCGTGATCTTCTGCTCCTCCACCCACGCGACACCATCGTAACGGTGGACGTACACCGCGCCGGTATTGTCATCGGCGAACGGCGCAGCGCCGAGCACCACTCCACGGTCGAGTGCCACCGACGTGCCGAACGTATCGTCCGCGACGCCGTCACTCGCCGTAAGCTTCGCGATCAAATCCAGCTCGGTCGCTCCGGCTCTCGCCGCAACCGAGGCCCACACAAGACCGACGATGATCACGAACTGCTGCATTCGATGCGGGAATCTCATGGGAATCTCCTCCTGGCCGACCCGGGCGGTGGCGGAATCCGAGCCGTACGGTGCAGTCAGCGAACGAGCGCCACCCGTGGTTCGGTCAGGAAGACGACAAACGCGGCGAGAGCAGGGCGCGGTTTCTGCGGATTCCTCGGGAGAAAGTTCCGAGCGTCACTACGGACGATGCACGTCGAGACCGGTGTGCTCGGCAGCGAATGCGAGGACCTCGGCCTGGGCCGCGAGGTCAACCAGGGAAAACGCGTGTCCCCCGGATTCGAGGACCCGCAGCACGGTCGGCCGGTCACAGCCCTGAGCTGCCTGCAGCCGGGCCGCGAACTTGTACGACTGGCTCGGGCGCACGAGGTCGTCGTTGGCGGCGGTCATCAGCAGCGTGGCGGGATAACACGTTCCATCGACGATACGGTGGAGGGGTGACCATGCATGAACCCAAGGAAACTGCTCGGGGATCGACGCGTCGCCCTGGTTCTTCGCCCAGCGGGGGCCGGCGGTCGTCGTCGGGAACCGAAGCGCGTCTAGAACCCCCACGACCGGGATCGCAGCAGAAAAAAGATCCGGTCGCTGCGTCATCGCCGCGCCCACGAGCATGCCACCGTTGGAATAGCCGAGGATCGAGAGATGCTCGGGGGACGTGAAGCCCTCGGCAATCAAGAACTCCGCCGCCGCGACAAAGTCGTCGTAGGTGTTCTGCTTCTTGTCGAGTCGACCGGCATCGGTCCAGGCCTTGCCGTACTCGCCCCCACCTCGCACGTTAGCGATCGCAACGATGCCACCGGCCTCGATCCAAACGAAGAAGTCGTCGCGGAACATGGGGTCCATCACCGCGCCGCTGGCTCCGTAGCCATGGAGGATCGTGGGTCGAACTTTGCCTCGATCGGATCCGGTCGCCCCACCCTCCTGCGAGTGCTCGGTCGTCCGATAGCAGATGAACATCGGCACGCGAGTCCCGTCGTGAGACGTGTAGAAGACTTGACGGCTGACATACTCGTCGGGATCTGAGTCAGGAATGACACGAGCTTCCAGGACCCGGGTTTCGCCAGTGGCCACGTCATGATGGAGTCGCCGGGCGGGCACGGTCGTGGCGTCGAAACCGAAGACGAGGTCGGGGGCATCCGGCTCTCCACCGTAGTAGAAGGTCGAGCCGGGTGCCGGCAGCGGCACCTCGCGAACTCGCGTGCCGTCGGGCTCGAAGATCTCGAGGGCGCTCTTCACGTCACGGCGGTAGGCGCTGACAATCCGACCGCCGACGATCAGCGCATGCTGCATCAGGTGCTCACCCTCCGGCACGACGGTCTTCCACTCCGTCGGTCGATCGACGTCGATCGCGACGACACTTCCCAGAGACGCGCCGCGGCTCGTGAGGAAGTAGAGCGTGGAGCCCAGGCTGCCGGCGAACGTGTGCTCGCCGTCGCGTTGTTCCATGAGATCCACGATCGGAGCGTCCCAGTCGGGATCGAGCGGGTTTCCGAGGTCGATGACCGACAACTTGGAGCGGCGGTCCGAGCCGTAGAACAGCACGACGAAACGACCGTCCGACGAGACATTCGACCACGTCACGACGCCGGTCTCTTCGAGGTGTTCGTCGCGCAGCAGCACGCGATCGTCGGCCGTCGGAGTGCCGAGCCGATGGACGGCGACCAGACCACCGCGATCCACCTCCATGCGATCCTCGGCATCGGCGTTGAGGAATCGCCAGTAAACGAGATGCTCGCCATCGGCCGTCCAGAACGGCACGCGGAACTTCAGGTTGGGCAACCGATCCTCGAGGAGTTCACCGCGCTCCAGATCGAAGACGCGAAGCTCCAGGAACTCCGATCCGCCCTCGCTGACGGTGAACGCGAGGTGTCGCGCTCCAGGCGACAGCCGGAATCCGTCGAGCTGCTCGTCGTCCGCGATCCCGAGGGCGGCCTCGTCGAGCCGCAGTCTCGGAGCCTCGTCGAGGTCGTCTCGAATCAAGAGTTCGACACGGTCCCCGGAGCCTACACTCTCGATCCAGGCGCCGCCCTGACGACGCATCGCGCCCGGACCGCGAAACGAACCGAGGTCCTCGAGTCGTCTGAGAAAGGGCTCGCGCGCGGGGAGCCGCTCGAGATAGGGTCGACTCACCGCGTTCTGCGCATCGATCCAGGCCCTCGTCTCCTCGGAGTCGGTCGCCTCCATCCAGCGGTACGGGTCCGCCACCTTCGTGCCATGGTAGTCGTCAACAACATCGCCTTTGCGCGATTCAGGATACGTGAGGGGCTCGACCCGCGCTCCACGTTCGATCGATCCACAGGCCGCCAGGAGGAAGGCCAAGAACAACGAAGCGACTCGACGGGTGGCTCGCGCGCTCGGGCCGCCTGCCATCGAATCCCGACTCCCCCTTGCATGCCCTCGCGATGGACTCATAGGCACGTCGCTCCTCCTCTTTTCAAGACTACGGCGATGGCTCGGGCGAATGCTCGCCATGGGCACCGAGAGGTCACCATGGCATTCCCCGGCGCCTCGCGGAAGACTCGTTCCCACCGAAATCGTGCGCAGATTCGTCGAGAATCTCGGGAGCGAACTACGCACCTCGTGTCTCTAATACCCTGGAGGCGCACCGAGGATGTGACGGCTTCGGTCGCAGCTCCCTTCGACGCGACGCATCGGAAAGAGGTCGACCGACATGAAACGACGACTCCCCTTGTTGGCTTTGTGCTCCATTCTCGCGATCTCGTGCTCCTCGAGCGATCCCGAGTCCCCAGGTGACGATGCCCAATCCGAAACGTCACGGGTAGCGAGACCGCTCGAACCGGCCGACATGCCCGGGATCGACAAGCTCCACACCGTATCGGGTCTCTATCTCGCCGGTCAGCCCGACGAGTCCGGCTTCGCGTCGGCGAAGGAGCGGGGCATCAAGACGGTGATCGACCTGCGGCACGAGGACGAAACGGAGTTCGACGAGAAGGAACTCGTCGAAGAACTCGGCATGGCCTACGTCCCTGTCCCTTGGAACGGCGAAGATCAACTGACCGACGAGGTCTTCGATCGGGCCCGCGAGCTGCTCGGGTCCGCCGATAAACCGATCCTGCTTCACTGCAAGTCGGCCAATCGCGTAGGTGCCGTGTGGCTCCCGTATCGCGTGCTCGAGGATGGAGTCGCCGTCGAGGAAGCCGTGGAAGAGGCCAAAGCCGTCGGAATGAAGAGCGCCGGGTACGAGAAGAAGGCTCGCGACTACATCGAGCGAAAGTCGTCCTGACGACATCGCGCAGGGAACAGGAACGAAACATGAAGACCGATTTCGCGACGCGTTTCACGGCCTGGCTCTTTCTCGCGGGGGTCGCCTTGGCTTGGGGTGGGTGGATGCTGATCCCCGTCGATCTCGGCCCCTACGTGGAGACGGACGACTTCGCGATCGTCGACGCGAATCGGTATCTCTTCGTCTGGGCCTACCGCTGCTACTTCTTCGGATCCGTTCTGACGGCGATGGCGGTCACGGCGATGGCGGCATTGGTATCGCGTAGCCCGTCCCGCATCATGATCTGGCCCGGAGCCATCGTCGTCGAGGGAGGCGCCTTCACGTACGCCGTC
>JAUIME010000886.1 GCA_030433195.1 bacterium | reverse complement strand
CTTCTCTTGGGCCGAGTCCGCCGCGAAGTACGAAGCGCTGTACCACGACGTGACCGCGTCCTCCCCCTCACGACAGGAGACTCCCTCGTGATTCCGCACTACCTGCACCCGCCGCGGAGGCTCGCGTGAAGAATCGTGTCCGCGTCCTCTCGTTCTTGCTCGCGGGCGGCATGGGCTCGCGCCTCGGCCCCCTCACGTGGTACCGCACGAAGCCCGCGGTCCCGTTCGGCGGCCAGTACCGCATCGTCGACTTCGCGCTCTCGAACTTCATCAACTCGGGGCTCCACTCGATCTACGTGCTGACCCAGTTCAAGAGTCAGGAACTCGCCGAGCACATCTCGCGCGCGTGGGCAATGGGGAACCTGATCCCGGGCAAGTTCATCACGACCGTCCCCGCGCAGATGCAGACCGCCGGGCGCACCTGGTACAAGGGAACGGCCGACGCGATCTACCAGAACATCCCGCTGATTCGCGACCACAACCCCGAACAGATCGTCGTGTTCGGAAGTGACCACATCTACAAGATGGACATCGAACAGATGTGGGAGTACCACGGCGAGAAGCAGGCCGACGCGACCGTGGCTTGCCTGCCGACGCCGATCGAGGAAGCGTCGCGCTTCGGCGTCGTCGAAATCGACGACGATTGGCGCATCGTCGGCTTCGAAGAGAAGCCCGACAATCCCAAGCCCATCCCGGGGCGCCCCGACTACGCGCTCGTCTCGATGGGTAACTACATCTTCGACCGTCAGTTCCTCGAGCAAGCGCTCATCGAGGACGCGGCGATCGACGATTCGTCGCACGACTTCGGCAAGAACATCCTGCCGCGCGCGGTGCGCGATCAACGGCTCTTCGCGTACGACTTCCGCCGCAACAAGATCCCCGGACAGCCCGGCCCCAATACCTATTGGTGCGACATCGGGACCGTCGAATCGTTCTGGGCCGCGAGCATGGATCTGCGCGCGACGACGCCGTCGTTCGATCTCTACAACCCCGAGTGGCCCGTGTACACGGCGCACGAAGCGCCGCCGCCCGTGAAGTTCGTCCACAACGAAGAGAAGCGGCGCGGTCGCGCGATCAACTCGATCGTCTGCGGCGGGACGATCATCTCGGGAGCGGACGTTCTCGACTCGGTCGTCGCGCGCTACGTGCGATTGAGTTCGTTCTCCACCATCTCCGAATCGATCCTCTTCGATCGCGTGACCGTCGGACGGCACGCGAAGCTGCGACTGTGCATCGTCGACGAGGGCGTGAGCATCGCCGACGGCGACGAGATCGGCTACGACCACGACCGCGATCGCGAGCGCGGCTTCCACGTGAGCGAAGACGGCATCGTAGTGGTCGGGCGCCGACCCTACGGAACGCACGATCCGTGGCGATCGACGTGAACCCGGCGTCGCTCGCCGAGCCCAAAATCGAACGCCTGCGCGACGGCACCGTGCGACAGTACCACCCGTTCACGGGAGTGACCGTCCTCTCGGTTCCCGCGCGAGGTCGCCGACCGCGGCCCGTCGACGACGGAACGGCCCCCGAACGTCGCGCCGTCTACGACGAGCATGGGCGAGAGGCGACGTGCGATTTCTGCGAAGCGTGTCACCAATGCGTCACGCCGGAGAAGTCACGCGTCGAGGCAGCCCCCGAAGGCGGATTCCGAACGATCGATCACGAATCGCCGAGACGCGCGCTCGAAAATCCGGCCGCCTTCCGACGCATCGCCAATCTCTTCGAGATCGTCTCGTACGCGTTCTGGGTCGACGAGTACGGCTTCGAGCCGAGCGACACGGCCATCGAGCATCAGGCGCGCTATCTCGCCGACCCTCGTGGCGAAGCGCACCTGCGAACGCTCCTCGAGTACGCCGAAGGCGAGTCAGCCTGGAGCGCGGCATCCCGCGCCGCGATCGAGAAAGCCTCGCTTCGGTTCTTCGCCGGATCCCACGATCTCGTGGTCGCGCGGCGTCATTTCGCGCCGGCATCCGACGGCGGTGACGAGCGGAGCGAGCTCGCCTCATCGGGACACC
>JAUIME010000885.1 GCA_030433195.1 bacterium | reverse complement strand
TGTGCGGGACCATCGCCCCGACGTAGGCGAAACGGATCCGGTCGGAGGGGCGACGTTCGAGGCCGGCGAACGGTTCGACGTCGAACCCGTTGTCGGTGGCGAGGATTCGATCGGCAGGAAACCCCGCGTCGACGAAGGTCTGCTCGAGGAACTGCGAGGGCGAGACGAACAGCGAGACATGCTCGGCGAGACCGCGGTACGTGCGAGCGCGCCGATCGGCTTCCTCGCGCGGGGACGGCTTCTCGCCGACGCCGGGTCCGGCCTCCACGCGATCCCGAATGCAGGCGCCGCACGGCTCCGGCGCCGGCCCCTCGCATAGACGCAGGTCCGGCAGGATCATCTGCCCTCCCGCCGGGCACAGCGCCGCATACTCGTGGAGCGTATACACCACGGGAATCCCCCGCAGCCGTGCGAGCGCCGGCAAGCCCGTGCTCCAGGTATCGAGATGCTGGATGTGCACGAGATCCGGTTCGAACCGATCGATCTCTTCGAGGAACACCTGCTCGGCGGCGGCGTTCTCGTACGTCTCCCGGAACGTGCCCACTCGGTAGTTGTAGATCATCCGTGTGAACGGAAGACCGTCGAACTCGCCCGTCTCGGTGTCGTACTGTCGCCGCTCGGGCGCGAGCTCGCCGTACAGCAGACGAACGTCGTGGTCTCGCTGGAGATGCTTGGCGAGGCGATAGGTGTACACCTCGGTCCCGGCCACCGACTTCGGGAGGAACTGGTGCACCACGAACAAGATCTTCATCCGTGCGACTCGCCTTTGCCGCGCACGCGCCGAAGCGCCATGATCGCTTTGTACCAGCGCTTGCTCTTGATGTTGCGGAGCTCGGCCTCGAGCGGCGTGAGTCTCGCGACCTCGTCGTTGAGCGACAACGTCTGGCGTCGCCAGTCTTCGATGGCCTCGCCCCGCGCTTCGATCTCGCTCGTGAGCTGATCGACCCGGTCGCGATAGGCGAGAACCGCGCCTTCGAGCTTGCGCATCTGCGACAACAGCGGAGCATCGAGCCGGTCGGCATTCCAGAGATCGGAGACGTCCAGCATCGGCGCGAGGCGACAGAGCGCGCTGCGGGTGACCGCTTCGTTCACCTGATCGCGGTAGTCGATCTCGACCGGGAACTCGGCGAACAGATCCGCGTCCGTGCGTCGGCGTTGCTTTTGGATCGTGGCGCGCTTCTCGATCATCGACGGCAGCCGCTCGACGAACTCCTGAACCGCGCGAAGGTGCGCGATTCCGACGTCCCGTCGCCGCTCGTGGGCGACCTCGGCGTCGAGATCCGGGAAGTACGAGAGCACGCGGGCCGTCGCTTCGCCTCCCGCGACGTCGAGAAAGAACATCCCGCGTTCGAGCGTCAGCAGCAAGGCGACCGGAAGCAGCTTGCGCAGATGGTCGTCTTCGTAGTTCTTGAACATCGCGCAGAGCACGTTGCGGTTCCAGAGCAACTGCTTGCGATCGGTCGGCGAGTGGCGGAAACTCGCGGATTCCTTGTGGTAGATCACGGAGCTCGGAACGTACAGGGTTCGGTAACCGAGAACGTGCCAGCGCCAACCCAGATCGACGTCTTCGTAATACGCGAAGAACTCCGGATCGAAGCCGCCCGTCTTCAAGTACACCTCGCGGCGCACGAGCATCGCGCAGCCCGTCGCGAACAGCGTGTCGCGGGGTTCGGCGTCGGTCGGATGAGACTCGAGCGGATCGCCCATCCCCTTTTGGTAGCCGAAGCCGGAAAAGTGCATCGAACTCCCGGCGTAGAGCACCCGCTCGCCTTCGAAGTCGAGCACGTGCGAGCCGGCGCACACGACGTCTTCGTTCTCGTCGAGACAGGCGACGAGAGGCTCGAGCCAGCCGGGGGCAACGCGCGTGTCGTTGTTCAGGAAGGCGACGTAGTCGTGGTCGAGCGCCTCGGCGGCCTTCGTGTTTCCGGCCGAGAAACCGAGATTCTCGCCGTGCTCGATCACACGGGCCCACGGATAGCGCTCGGCGCAGATCTTCAGGGAGTCGTCGGTCGAGGCGTTGTCGGC
>JAUIME010000884.1 GCA_030433195.1 bacterium | reverse complement strand
CGAAGGCGAGCCCGATCGCGGTGCGGCGGGGTTGCGGGGGTGGTCCCGTGGGACCGGGTCAGCTCTTGACGGCTTTGAGTAGGCGGAAGATGGGAAGGAGGGTGCAGAGAATGATGAAACCGACCGTCGCGCCGGCGAAGAGGATGATCGCCGGCTCGATGAGCGCCATGAAGCGCTTCACCGCTTGGGGCACGATGCGGTCGTAGTACTTGCTGATGTGGCCGAGCGCCTCTTCGAGGTTCCCGGTTTCTTCACCGATCGAGATGAGGCGCACCACGAGCGGCTGGAACACGCCGACCTCTTTGATCGCCTCACTGAGCGACATGCCCTCCTCGACACGGACCTGAGTCCCGAGGATGGCGCGTTCGATGACTTTGTTGCGTACGACCTTCGACACGATGCCGAGCGCCTTCGGTAGCGAGAGCCCGGCATGGGTCATGGTCGAGAGAGACTGGCAGAAGTTCGCCGCCGAGACGTGGCGGATGAGTGGGCCGAAGAACGGGATCCGCAGTTTCGCCGCGTCGATCGCGTTGCGCCCCCCTTCCGTACGTCCCGCGAGAATGTACGTGGTGACGATCGCGCCGAGCGCCCCGATGATGAGCGGCCACTGCGCGAGCATGAAGTCGGAAAGACTCAGCAGGATCACGGTCGGGCGTGGCAGCTCGACCGTGGACTGCTCGAAGATTCCCGCGATTCGCGGCAAGAGGAACGTCAGCAGCAGCACGACGAGGCCGATGACCGCCGAGAACAGCAGCGCCGGGTAGATCGAGGCTTGAATGATGACGCCCTTGTTCTCCTCGCGCCACTCGAGGAATCCCGCGAGCTTGCTGAGGACCTCGTCGAGCGAACCGGAGGCTTCCCCGGCGGATACGACGCTCGTGTACGTGATGTCGAAGATCTTCGGATACGACGCCATCGCGTCGGCGAGGGTCGAGCCCGCGTTGATGCGATTGCCGATGTCGACGAGCACCTTGCGGAAACCCGGGTTCTCGAACTCGCCCGACATTTCGAGCAAACCCTCGCGAATCGGAATTCCCGAGGTGAGGATCAGCACGAGGTTGTGCGTGAAGTCGATGAGCTCTCGCTTGCGAATCGCGCCCCGATAGACCTTGCGGCTCGAGAAGACCTCGTTCTTGGCGGTCGACTCGAGAAGGAAGCAGCCGCGCTTCTCGAGAGCTTCGATCAGTTCGACTTCGTCGTTGGCGACGAGCTTGCCGCTGGTCGGCTTGCCGAGGGCATCGAGCGCTTTGTAGGAGAACGTGGGCATGGTCGGGATCAGTGTCCGCTAGTCAGGAGAACGCGCTGAATCTCTTCGAGGGTGGTGATCCCCATCGCGGCCTTGCTGAGGCCGTCGTGAATCAAGAAGCGCATGCCGTTGGCGGTGGCGTATTCGACGAGATCGGTCTCGCCTCCGCCGTCGTTGAGGATCTTCCGCGTCTCGTCGTTCGGCGAGTAGAACTCGTAGATCCCCATGCGGCCGCGGTATCCGGTCTCACGGCAATGGAGGCACCCCTTCCCCGCATAGAGCGTCTCCGGGGGCTTGGTGTCGTATCGTTCGAAGAACGCTCGGTCATCTTGGGTCGCCGGGCGCTCGAAGCGGCACTTGCTGCACAGCTTTCGAACGAGGCGCTGCGCCAAGACGCCCAACAGGGACGAGTTGATGAGGAACGTGTCCACGCCCATGTCGGCGAGTCGGCTGAAGGCCCCGGCCGCGTTGTTGGTGTGAAGGGTGGACAGCACGAGGTGACCGGTGAGGGCGGCGCGGATCGCGATCTGCGCGGTCTCGAGGTCTCGGATCTCGCCGACCAGGATGATGTCCGGGTCCTGTCGAAGGAACGACCGCAGCAGGCGCGCGAAGGTCAGTTCCTGCTCGACGTTCACCTGGCACTGGACCAGTCCGTCGATGTCGTATTCGACGGGATCCTCGGCGGTCAGGATCTTCACCCCGGGCTCGTTGAGCTCGTTGAGCGCCGCATAGAGCGTGGTCGTCTTGCCCGAACCCGTCGGACCGGTGACCACCACGATGCCGTT
>JAUIME010000111.1 GCA_030433195.1 bacterium | reverse complement strand
TCGGACGACGCAGGATTCGACGCCTCGACCGTGGAGCCGACGTCTCGGATCACGTCGCGCAACGCCGCGAGCTCGGTCCGGACGCCCGTGAATGCATCGACCGAATCACTCTGCAGATCTCGAATCGAAGTCTCGAGCGTCTCCATCCGTCCCGCAATGTTGGGGTCGGTGCTACGCGCGATGGATTCGAGCGTGGCCAGCCGGTCTTCGATCTCGCGGAGAGAACTGCGCAGAGCATCGACCGTCTCGCGATCGACCGCGAAGCTCGCGGGCTCGAGACCCGCCGGCGAAGAGTCGACAGCGCCACCTTCGTCGACCATGCCCCCGATCGATTCGCGGGTCGCCGCCGACTCGCGCGCGACGTCGGAAGCCGCCGCCACGTCGCTGTCGGTCGACCTCGTCCCGGCGACCGAGGGGTCGCCGAGTCCGAACCGTTCGGGCGACGTGATGAGGAAGATCGAGAGCGTCACCGCCGCCGCGACGAACGCCAGCGCGAGCACGATCCGAACGACTCGACCGCCCAAGTCTGTCGATTCGGTTCGGTGCGTCGATTCAGTTCGGTGCGTCGCGGATTCGAAGGTGACGACGTCGTCCGAAGCGAACGCGGACGCATCGTCCGCCAACGCAGCGTCGACAGGAGGAGTCGCGATGCCGCCTTGGCCCGTGGCCGCGTGACACTGGCGGCACAACAGCTTGCCTTCCTTGAAGAATGCTTGGCCGTCGCGGATTTCGCCGACGGAAAGGGAGACATTGCACGAGTCGCAGAAGTGCAGCTCGTCTTCGAACGAGCCATCACGGAAGGTCTGAGCACAGGCGTTGCAGTAGCCACGCCCATTGCGAATGACGGCAGTTCCGTCGAGGATTGCGGCCTCGGGAATCGAGGCGTTGCAACGATCGCAGAAGGTGATCTCGGTACTCGGCATGAGTCGACTCCGCTTCCGACCGGACGTGAGCATCGTAACTCGCCCCGTTTCCGAGTGTCAAACAAACGGGCCGTCACGCGGAGCGCGTGAGAGAGTCGCGCGTCCTTCGTGTTCGAACAACCCACCGAACACATTTCCAGGACGCGACTTCGAGTCTCAGTCGTCGTCGCCGTCGTCGTCGTCGGAGAGCGCGCCGACGCGCTGCTTCATGAGACGACCGACTTTGAACTTCACGACCTTCTTCGCCGGAACGCTCACCTTCTCGAGGGTTCGAGGGTTTTGCGCGCGACGTGCCGCACGACTCTTGATCTCGAACACACCGAACTCACGAAACTCTAGACGATTGCCGTTCCCCAATTCCCGGATGACCTCGTCGAGGAATTGTTGGATGATCTCCTTGGTGACGACTTTCGTCTGTCCCGTGCGATCCGCGATCCGGTTGACGAGTTCTTTCTTCGTGATCGTTGCCATCGGCGCTTCCTTCTCCCGGCCTCCGTACTCGCGGCGATTCGCGTAACTGCGACCGCGCAAGATCCTCTGACTCTCGTAACTTGATACGTTAACACAGCATATATTCAAGTCAAGCCCCACCCCGATGAATGTTTATACCCGATTACCCGTCACCGCGGGAGGGGGTGTCGCCGGCTTCACGAAGCTTCTCCACGAGAAGGTTCTGGTTCGAAGCGATTGCCTGCCCCCCCTGCTGGCCGCCGGATTCGACCGATACGAGCGCTTCGAAGCGCCGCGCGCCCCGGTGGAGACCGTCGCCGAGAGCCGCTCGAGCCGCACGCGCCGCCTCGATCTCGTCGGCATCGGCGAGGTCTACCTAAAGCTCTACAGCTACAAAAGTTGGAAATCGAGGTGGCGCGGGGCTCTGCGAAATACAGGGCCCCGGCGTTCGCGAGCCTGCCGAGAGTGGCGGAGCCTCGAGTTTCTGGCGGCCCGCGGGATCGGTTGCGTGCAGCCCGTGGCCGTCGGGGAGGCGCGCGTGCTCGGTTTCGTCCGCTCCTGCATCCTCATGACGCGCGCGGCCGACGGGTTCCGACCCATCGATGCCCTCCTGCCAACTGCCGGAGCGAGCGGATCCGCACGTCGGCTGAGTGCAGATCTCGCCGGGTACGTGCGCCGCTTGCACGAAGCGGGCTTCCTGGACGGCAACCTCCGCACGAGGAACCTCCTCGCCCGAGAGACCGCCGGCGAATTCGAGATCCTCAGCCTCGATTCACCGAAGGGCAAGAGAGCACGCGTCTTGCGAAGCCAGCGCCAAGACCGCGATCTGGCGTCCCTCGACCGGGATCTGCGGGGGGATCTGAGTGCATCCGAACGACTTCGGACCTACCTCACCTACCGCGGAGTCCGCAGCGCTCGAGGCGAGAAGCGTCGCATTCGCCGAATCCTCCGCCTCGCGGATCGATTCGCTCGATCCGAATCGGATTCTCGTTCTGAGAGTCGCGGCGCGCCCAGCGAAACGTAAAAGCGCACACCCCGTCGTAAAGTCCAGTCCCCCTCCAGACTGAGTCACCTTGCCTTTCCGGGCGAATTCCCGTTGCGCTGCCCCGTAATCTCCCGTTCCAAGGAATGGGAAACGAGATACCGGGAACCGATCGGCGGCGTGGAGTCGTTTCAAGGATGCCGGGCCGGAAGCTCATGAAGAATGCGGGCTCATGGCCCGGTTCTTGCTACCACGAGTTCCGTGTCCGCATCACACGCAGGGGTCGAACCGAAGAAAAGGAAGGCCTGAACGATGGACGGATTCGAAGAACGACGCTACTGCGACAAGTGCAAGAGGTACGTGCGCTACCTGACCGCGCTCAACCAATCGTATTGCATCCACTGCGACGCGAAGGTCACGGTCTTCTCGAAGAAGGACATGAAGTCCTTCCACAAGTCGCCGATCGTTCACGACTGATCACCGGGAGGTAACGCCTCGAGCGACTCGCCCCGCGCCCACCCGGCGACCGGGTCGCCCGAGGCCCGAGAATCTCGATCGACGCGGAGGCGTCCTTTGACGAGGCCGCACCGCGCCTTACGCCTCCGACGTGTCCATCCAGATCGTCACCGGTCCGTCGTTAATGCTCGCGACCTTCATGTCGGCACCGAAGACTCCGGTGCGGCAGACGAGCCCGCGCGCACGCACCGCCTCGCAGAATCGTTCAACGAGCGGACGGGCGACCTCGGGCCGCGCCGCCCTGACGAAGCTCGGGCGTCGGCCTCGCCGCGTGTCGGCGGCCAGCGTGAACTGCGAAACGACCAAGACCTCTCCCGACGCCTCCTCCACGCTTCGATTCATCTTCCCCTCTTCGTCGGCGAAGATTCGAAGCTGGACGCACTTGCGCACGAGATGCTCCATCTCGTCGCCCCCGTCCCCTTCGAGGACACCGAGAAGGATCAGCAGCCCGGATCCGATGCGCGAGACCTCGGCGCCGTCGACCTCGACTGCCGCCTCGCGGACTCGTTGTACGAGTGCTCTCATTCGTTTCCTTCCCTCTCGCCGATCTCGCGCTCGAGCCGCTGGATTCGCAGGTTCGCCCGGAATCTGCGATCGCCCCCGGTCGCGAGGTAGCGGCGGTAGTGGTCGAGCGCGGTCTCGAGATCGCGATCGAGCTCTTCGGCCAGGATCCCGAGGTTGAAGTAGACGTCGGGCTGGCCCGGCGCGAGCTTGCGCGCTTCCTCGAGATGTTCGGCGGCCTCGTTGCGGCGTCGCTCGCCGAGCGCGATCGCGGCGAGTCCCAGGTGGCTCTCGACGTGACTCGGCCGATCCGCGAGGATCTCGCGGTACGCCTCGCGCGCCCCGTCGGGGTCTCCCCCCCGCAACCGGCACCCGGCGATGCACTCGCGGGCGTAGAAGTCATCCGGCACGCGCTCGAGGTAGTACTCGTACGTCTCGATGGCGTCTTGCCAACGCCCCGATTCGCGGTAGAGATCCGCGAGGTCCAAGAACCCCTCCTCGTAGTCCGGCATGCGTTCGAGAGCGTACTCCTGATGCTCGAGCGCGAGCCCGACCTGGCCCGTATCGCGCAGCAAGCCAGCGAGGGCGACGTGGGCCCACGGGAACCCCGGATCCAACTCGAGAGCCCGCCGGAATCGGAACTCGCGCAACGTCGGGTTCGTCTCGAGTCTGCCGAGGAGACACCACTCGAGCGGCCCACCCCGATCCTGGAGCCGCAGCCGGTACTCCTCGTGCACCTCGCCATCGCGGCCTTGGCTGCGCATGAGGTCCTGATAATGCCAGTGCGACGGGATGTGCGCGGGCTCTTCGCGCAAGACCCTGCGATACTCGGCGATCGCTCGATCCGTTCGACCGGCCGCACGATGGCGCTCGGCACGATCGAACCACGGCCGCGCGACCGCGGGCAACGGGGCCCACGGCTGGGCCTCACGAAGCGGCGCCTGACGACAGCCGAAGCCCGGCGCGAGCAAGAGGAGAGCAAGCGCGAGCACGAGTCCGCGCCGCGGCGCTTCGATGCGTGGCGACGCCGGGAGTCCGCGACCGGACGAATCTCGGGGTGACGGTGTGGAATGCATGGGCTTTTCGCGAACCGTACACGCGCGCACGGCCTCGGTCAATCCCGTGTCGCGCCGGCGCGGCCGGGATCGAACGACCTCTTGTGCACGCACGTCGAAGTTGACCCGTCGCGCGCAGGTCTCCTATACTTCGCCCGCTTCGAAGGGACCTCGACGCGCGCTCCCGTCCCATGGCGACGCGCCCCGCGGATTCGGCCCCGAGGACATCACTTGCGACTCGATCGCGGACTCACTCCGTCCCGCCCTGTCACCATCCGTTTCCTCGCCGCCGCCGTCGGCGTCGTGCTCGCGGCCATCGGCCTCAGCGGCTGCGCGAGCTTGCCCGACGAGCTCAACGCGTGGCCGATCGTGCAGTTCTCCCGCGATCGCCAATCCCCTCGCACCGAGACGCGCTTCGTCGGTCCGCTCGTTCGCGTACGCGATACGAGCGAAGGCACCACGGTCGCGGTGCATCCGCTCGTCCACTCACGGCCCGAGCCCGACGAAGGTCGCGACACGCTGATCGCCTGGCCACTCAGCCGCCATCGCGTCAATGCGGAGCGCAGCCGTTTCCACATCCTCCCGTTCGTGATGCATCGCACGCAGAAGCTCGCCGACGGCATCCGTCGCAGCTTCCTGCTCTTCCCGCTCTTCTACTCCGCGTCGCGACCCGGACGGCCGCATTCGCTCGCGGTCTTCCCGCTCTTCGGACGCGTGTACGACATCTTGGGCCGCGAGGAGATCCGCTTCGCGCTCTTCCCGCTCTACTTCGAGACATCGGTCGGCTCGCGCCGGTCGTGGAACGTGCTGTGGCCGTTCTTCGGGTGGTCTCGGTCCGATCGCGGGCACGGGACGCGGGTCTGGCCGTTCTTCGCGCATCGCGAGAAAGAAGGCGAACTCGAGCGGACAGCGCTCCTCTGGCCGTTCTTTCACGCGCACCGCGACCGACTCTCTACGTCGCGGCCGAGCGAGCTGTTCTTCTTCTTCCCGTTCGTCGGCTCGAACCGCGCCGAAGGCTACTCCCACATCACGTTCCTTTGGCCGTTCTTCGGGTTCATTCGTGACGACGTCGACGACGTACACGTGACCCACGTGCCGTGGCCGATCCTGCAGTGGGGCCACACGCCGCAGTGGGACCGCTTCCGATTCTGGCCCTTCTACGGTTCGTACGACGGTGAGCAGATCCGCAACCGCTTCTACCTCTGGCCGATCTTCTGGAAGCGCCACGAGAAGACTCCCGAGTACGAGCGCGACAGTTTCCTCGCGCTGCCGTTCTTCCGCAATCGCCGCTACGAGGCGGCCACGGGCGACACGCTGCGAGAAGTACACTGCTGGCCTGTCGGATCGTACGAGCGGTTCGAATCGCCGACGGCGCCCGACCGAACGCTCGTCTCGATCCCGGATCTCAACCCGTTCAAGGAAGTGCGCGAGATCGACCGGCTGTACTCGCCGCTTTGGACGGTGTACCGACACGAGACGCAGGACACGAGCGGCGAGGCCGAGTTCTTCTTCGGCGCCGTGAGGAATCGATGGAACGACGAGGTCGAGCACTTCAGCATCCCGTGGCTCTACGGATCGCGCAAGGAGCGCGGCGGCCGTGTCGACCGGTCGCTCCTGCTCGGGCTCGTCGGATGGACGAACGGTCCCGAGGGAGGCGGGTTCCGCATCGCGGGACAGCGCCTCTTCGGATGGTGACGCGCCCCACGGCGCAGCGAGAAGCGGCGGAACGATGATCGGACGATTGTTCACCGGGACCGGCGGCTTTCTCATCGACATGGCCGAGCGTGCGGGCTTCACGATTCTGCTGCTCGCGCGGTCGACGCGCTGGTTCGGCAACGCGCTCGGCCGGCCGCGCGAGATCGCGTCGCTCGGGTACACCTACGGCGTACGCTCGCTGCCGGTCGTCATCGTCGTGGCCGCGTTCACGGGCATGATCGTCTCGTTGCAGACGGGGCTCGCGCTCGCTCAATACGGCCAGCAAGAGATCATGGGCAGCATCGTCGCGATCGCGATGTGCCGCGAGATGGGACCGTTCATCACGGGGCTCATCCTGACCGCGACGGCCGGCTCGTCGATCGCGGCCGAGATCGGCACGATGAACGTGTCCGAGGAGATCGACGCGCTCGAAGTGATGTCGATCCCACCCGAGAAGTTCCTCGTCGCGCCGCGCATCTTCACGCTGACGCTCCTGTGCCCGACGCTCACGCTTCTGACGATGCTGCTCGGCATCTGCGGAGCCGCCGTCGTCGCGCATGCCCAACTCGGCGTGGCATACAGCATCTTCTTCGACAACGCGATCGATGCGCTGCGCACGATCGATTGGTACTTCGGGTTCCCGAAGGACCTCTACACGGGATTGTTCAAGTCGGTCGTCTTCGGGATCTCGATCGCGACGGTCGCCTGCGCGAACGGGCTCACGGCGCGCGGCGGCGCGCTCGGTGTCGGTCAAGCCGCCCGTAACGCCGTCATCGTCTCGTTCCTGCTCGTGCTCATCTTCGGCTACATTTTGACTTGGATCTTGTACCGGTGATTCGACTCGAGGGAATCTCCACGGCGCTCGGCGGCCGCGACATCCTGCGCGGACTGGATCTCACGATCCGGCGCAACGAGACGTACGTGCTGCTCGGTCCGAGCGGCGCGGGCAAGTCGGTCCTGTTGAAGCACATCGTCGGACTCATTCGTCCCGACGAGGGACGCATCACGATCGACGACGAAGACATCACCCATCGCCGCGGCGCCGAGCTCGGCTCCGTCCGGCGCTCGATCGGCTACGTGTTCCAGTCCGGCGCGCTCATCAATTGGCTCACGGTCGCCGAGAACATCGCCCTTCCGATGCGCGAGCATACGGATCAGAGCGACGACGCGATCGAAACGAAGGTGCAGAAGCTGCTCGACCTCGTCCATCTTTCGAAAGACGGCGAGAAGTTCCCCGACGAGATCAGCGGTGGCATGAAGAAGCGCGTCGGTATCGCGCGGGCCCTCGCGCTCGACCCGCCGATCGTGCTGTTCGACGAGCCGACCGCGGGGCTCGATCCGATTCGCGCGCGTGCGATCGCGCGCGTCGTCGGCAACATGCGCGAATCGCTCGAGGTCACGAGCCTCATCGTCACGCACAATCTCGGCATCGCCTTCGAGATCGCCGATCGGATCGGCTTCCTCGAGAACGGCCGGATCACCGAAGAAGGAACGCCCGAAGAGGTCTCGGCATCGAAGAATCCCTTCGTCGTCGAGTTCTTGGCCGATCGGGCCGCGGGCAAACGCACGGAATAGCCGCCGGCCGTCATCGGCCGACCGCACGAATCACGGCACGGCGCCGCCCGTCGGGCGAGCGAGCCGCAACAGGAGGACAGTCGCATGGGATCAGGACGCGAATGGTGGGTCGGGTTGATGTTCTTCGCGGCGCTCGTCACGATGATCTTCGTGACCGTCTACCTGAGCGACTTGACCTTCACCCAAGGGGAGACGCTGAGTGTCGTCTTCACCTCCGTGAAGGGGCTGCGCGAAGGTGACGATGTGAACGTCGCCGGCATGCGCGTCGGGAAGGTGCGCTCGATCGAGTTCATGCCCGAGTCCGCCAAGGTGCGGGTGACGATGTGGCTGTCGATCCCGGTCGAGCTCCGCGAGGGATACTCGATCGCGGTCACCGATGCGTCGTTACTCGGCGGCACGAACGTCAGCGTTCAACCCGGTCCTCCGGATCAGCCCGTCGTCTCGCTCGAGGGCGATCTTTCCGGCGAGGAACCCGTCGCGATGCTGCAGTCACTCGGCCGCGTCGTCGGCGACATGCAGCGCAACTTCGGCACGATCCTCGAAAACGTGAACGCGATCACCGACGACCTCCGCGCGGGTCGCGGAACGCTCGGAAAACTCCTCTCCGACGACTCTCTCTTCACGACCCTCACGGCCGCATCGAAGAATCTCGAAGGGATCACCGCACAGCTCCAGGAAGGCGACGGGACGCTCGGCCGCCTTCTGCAGGACGGATCCGTGTACGACGATCTCGCAACCACCATGGAGGGCATCGCGAGCCTCGCGACCGATCTGCGCGAAGGGGAAGGCACGCTCTCCCTCCTGCTCCGCGAACGCAAGCTCTACGACGATCTCGAGGGATCGCTCGAAGGCTTCCGCAAGATCGCCACGGGTCTCGACGAAGGCGAAGGAACGCTCGGCAAGCTGCTCAGCGACAGCTCGGTCTACGACCGCGTGAACGAGATCGTCGAGTCGCTCGCGCGCGTCGCCGAGGATCTCGAAGCCGGCCAGGGAACGCTAGGGATGCTGCTCAGCGACCAAAGCGAAGTCCAGGGCAAGATCGAACAGATCGTCGACGACATCGGCGAGATCACCGCCCGGTTGCGCAATGGCGACGGCACGCTCTCGCGGCTCCTCGCGAGCAACGAACTGCACACCGAGATGCTGAAGACCTTCCAGACCGTGAACGGCGCGATCGAAGACGCGCGTGAGTCGGCGCCGCTCAACACGTTCTCGGCGGCACTCTTCTCGGCGTTCTGATCCGCAAACGAGCCGCTACGCGTCCGGTCCGGCGAAGCCGCCGAGCTCGCGCAGGCGCTCGACGTCGAGCGCGCGCTCGGGCCCATGCGTGCCGGCCGCCGAAGAGAGCAGATGCGCGACCCATCGCCCCATGAGGTCGCCCTCGATGTGGACGGCGTCCCCCGCCGACCGGTCCGCGAGGATCGTGTGATCGAGCGTGAACTGCACGATCGCGACCGAGAACTGGCGCTCCGCCGGCTCGACGATCGTGAGACTGATTCCGTCGACGGCGATCGAGCCCTTGGGGACGAGCGCCCAACGCAGCTCCTCGGGAACTTCGAACCGGAAGAGCCAGTCGTTGCGCACGCGCTGGATCGACACGATCCGGCCGAGCCCGTCCACGTGACCGCTCACGAGATGGCCTCCGACGCGTCCGCCGTAGGCGAGGGATCGCTCGAGGTTCACGCGGCGACCTTCCACGGCGCGGCCGAGCGTCGTCCGATCGAGCGTTTCCCGCGTCACGCGGAAGTCGAACCGACCGCCGTCGAGTCGCTCGACCGTGAGGCACACGCCGTCCACGGCGATCGAGTCGCCCGGGCGTACGTCGTCGTCACCGAGTGCGCTCGCATCGACCCCGAGACGCAGTCCCGCGCCCTCGCGCTCGACGCGCGCGATCGTCCCGACGGCCTCGATGATTCCCGTGAACATGGCACTCGCTCTCCGCGGTCGCGGCACCCGCCGCGCGGCGCACCGTAGCAAACCCGCCCCCCGCCGCAACTCGCGGTCCGCTAGGAGTTTCGGAGACGGTCGCCCCCTCGCGTCGCGGGGCGCTTTGACGCTTGACACACCCTTTCCGTTTTCTATGATGCTGGTTTTTGGCCACCGTCCCGCGGGAAATCCGTGCGTCGCGCCCGTTCCATCCGAGGAACGAGTCGTCGGGCACGCGGCTTCCGAGCGAGGGCGAAGCCGCGAAGCGTCTCGCGACAAGCAGACGTAACGGCTTTCGGCGGCAGCGTTTCCGCTCCACCGTTTCCATGGGGCTCGTGCGTGACGATCCATGAAGATCGACGTCCTGACTCTGTTCCCAGGCATGTTTCGCGGACCCTTCGAGGAATCGATGGTCCGCATCGCCCGACGTAGCGGGCGAGTCGATCTCCGTATTCTCGACCTTCGTGACTTCGCCGACGAGCCGCACCGCAAGGTCGACGATCGTCCCTTCGGCGGCGGCCCCGGCATGGTGCTGTCACCGGTCCCCGTCGCGCGCGCGGTCGAGCACGTCCTCGACGGCGCCGACCCGACGGCCGACGGCGCCCCGCGCCTGCTCCTCACGAGCCCGCAAGGCCGTCACTTCGATCAACCGCAGGCGAGAAGCCTCTCGACTGCCGAACACGTCGTCATCGTCTGCGGCCACTACGAAGGTCTCGACGAGCGAGTTCTCGAGGCGTTCCCGTTCGAAGAGGTCTCGATCGGCGATTTCATCCTCACGGGCGGCGAGCTGCCCGCGATGGTCATCGTCGACAGCGTCGTACGGCTCTTGCCCGGCGTCCTCGGTGACCCCGAATCGATCGAGAACGAGAGCTTCGAAGGCGACCTGCTCGACCACCCACACTACACCCGACCGCGCAGCTTCCGCGGTCGTTCGGTCCCCGACGTTCTCCTGTCGGGCGACCACGAAGCGATCGCGACCTGGCGTCGTGAACGCTCGATCGAACGAACCGCCGCGCGCGCGCGCGGATGACGAATCACGAGTACCGCGATACCGATACACGACGAACAAACGATCAACAGAAGACGACACGAGTCGAATCGAGGGCCGCGAGAGTTCGGCCTCGGCGCTGCGTAGGACGCCGAGCGTACCGCCGCGCCAACGGGGACGGGCCAGGCCCGAGAAAGGAAGTCGGTGATGGATCTCAAGCAGGAAATCGAAACGCCCTATCTCAAGGAGGACATCCCTCACTTCCAGATC